>JBFLZW010000070.1 GCA_040755755.1 bacterium
CTGGTCCACAGTAAACCGTATGACAGCCCATCGCGAGGCAAGATTGAGCGGTTCAACAGAACGGTGAGGGAGAAGTTTTTGCCCCTGATAGACGCTGAGACGATGGATCTGGCCCAGTTGAATATCTCCTTTGACCGCTGGCTCGATAAGGAGTATCAGAAAAGTTTTCATCACGGCATCCAAACCAAACCTCTCGATAGATGGATGACGGATCTGGCCACTACCCCGATCAGGCGGGTAGCGGCCCAGGAGCTTGATCTTGCTTTTTATATCAGCATAAAAAGAAGGGTCAAAAACGATTCCACCATCTCGGTTAACTCTATTCTCTATGAGACTCCCCCTGGCTTTATGGGAAAGGTGATCGAGCTCAGATACCCATCGGATAACCCACAGGATCTGAGCATCTACGAAAATGACCAGCCTGTCTGCAAGGTAAAAAGGGTCAATCTTCATGAAAATGCCAACCTGCCAGCCTGGGGAATAAAATTTGATCAACCGCAGACAGATAAGAAGGCAGACAGCCAGGCAGATAGCCGGGAAGATAAAAGGACAGCAGACAGCCGGGAAGATAAGAAGCCAGCAGACAGCCAGACAAAGGAGGTAAAAGATGATCGAGGTCTATTTTAACCTGAAAAAGACACCCTTTCCCAAAGATATCGCCCCCACTGATATCTTTGCCTCTGAGTGCACCAGAGAGCTTCGCCAGCGCCTGGAGTACCTTAAACAGCACAGAGGAATCATGCTGCTTACCGGAGCCCCCGGGGCTGGAAAAACTGTTCAGTTAAGGGCCTTTGCAGACAGCCTCAATAGAAATCTCTACCACTACTTCTACCTTCCCTTGTCTACCGTGAATATCCTGGACTTTTACCGGCAACTGGCAGCCAATCTGGGAGTTGAGCCCCCCTATCGCAAAGCACAGCTTTTTGTCTGTATCCAAAGTGCCATACGGGATTATGTAGAGAACAGGAAAAAAATCCCGGTCATCATCTTCGATGAGGCCCACCTTTTCATGAACGAAAATTTCTCCGAACTGCAAATCATTACCAACTTCCATTTTGACTCCATCGATCCGGCCATCTTCATCCTTTCTGGCCAGCCTCACTTAAGAGACAGGCTCCTTGGGCCAGTCTATCAGTCCTTCAATCAGCGCATCCTGCTCAAATTCCACCTCACTCCCCTGTCGAAAGAGGAGACCGAAAGCTATGTGAACCATCAGATGCACCTGGCTGGTGCCAAAAGCCCCATCTTTAACCAAAGCGCCCTGTGTGCCATCTATCAGGTCTCTGCCGGGGTCTGTCGCCTCATCAATAAACTGGCGCTAAAAACCCTGACCATAGGAGCATTGGAGAAGAAGGATACCTTAACTGAGGAGGAAGTCTACAGAGCATCCAAGGAGTTATAGAGTTATAGATCAGGCTGTAGACAAAAATGAGGGATGAAACTATGGAAGATGAATCTATGGAGTTTGTATTCAACGACATACCGGAGGGGTTTTTTAAAGCCAGGGTCTCTCGGATAAAAAGGGAAAATGGAATCTTTGGTCAATATCTGCGTATTACTTTCCTCATCATTGAGGAAGGACAACTCAATCACTACCAGTTCTCCGGAACCGTGAAGCCAACTCTTCTCAAGCAAAGCAAATTCTACCGATGGATCAGTAACATCCTGGGCTATTCACCAGATCATAAGATCTCAACACAACAGATCATCGGCAGGGAATGCTTTGTCTACGTGGCCAGGCAGAATAATCACTACTGCGTCATCGATGTGTCCACGAACCCCGATGGGGTATCACCGCCATTCTAACCAAGGCCAAGAGATCTTTAAGACCTTTATCTCACTGGAGAATTTTTATCTTACCTGCAACAAGCTGTTACTTCGCCCCAAGCCTTAAAAGCAGTGCCAAAGCTCACGCAGTGCCAAAGCTCACCTTGGAGTCCCAAAAGAGCCTGGGCCTTGGTGCTGCTTAAGGCAATGGGTACCCCCAACTTGGGCAGGTAGATATATTGCCTTATACACCCTTCCATGATCTTTCTCCCCTTTATGACTTCTTGATGAATCTATCACTGCTTTAGTTTATCTACCATACAGATAGGTAAGAATAATTCTGTGCTCTTGCCCTTAACCTATAATTCTATTCCTTAGCTAACTTTATTTTTACCTCAACCTTTGGCTATTTTATTGTTTAGATCAGGTG
>JBFLZW010000071.1 GCA_040755755.1 bacterium
TAAGTGCCATTCAAACTAAATGCCAATCTAACCATTTAATCTTCTTCCGGCTTCCAACTCTTGATTCCTGGCTCTTCTTGCACCAAAGTTTGAACAAAATTTCTATTGTACGGGCAGTAAGGGCCTATCAGCAGTGGAGATGGAAGAACATGGCAGTGAAGCGGTCCTATCGATAAATCGGGTCCACATGAAAATCAATTGACTATTAGTAATAGTTATGATATAGTAATGGTATGAACAGCTCAGATAAAAGTCCTCTCCTGAGTATCTTTAAGGAGAAATGTAAAGAACATCATCTGAAAATTACCCCACAGCGGATAATTATTTATGAGGAATTGCTCAAGGCCAAGGACCATCCTTCAGTAGATATGGTATTTCAAAAAGTAAGAAGCATACTGCCCACCATATCATTTGATACTGTATATAGAACGATGTCTACCTTTACTGAAGTTGGAATTATCGAGATTGTGGAGGGGTACAGCGGAGTAAGACGTTTTGATGCGGATGTAAGTCCTCATCACCATTTTATCTGCCTGCGCTGCAATCGGATAATCGATTTCTGGGATAAAAATTATAATGATCTCCCGCTTCCCCAAAGCATGGAGGCGCAGCATGTGATATTAAAAAAAAAGGTTATCCTTGAAGGCATATGCAACCAATGCAGGCAAGGCCAAAAAGAATAAAATTTCGCTCTCATATATCAGTCACCATATCTTTCTCATTAGGAGCCAGGAGTCGGAATCCAGAAGAAGGTAAAAGAACTCTTTATCCAATGAAGTTTTTTTACCTTCTTCTGACTCCTGGCTCCTGACTCCTGACTCCTGGCTCCTCTTTTAAAACGGTGTGATGTCTAATATATATGAGCGAAATTTTTTTACTATTTTATTTGTAATCATTACTATCTACTAACAATTATTAAGAAGATGATATTATTTGAGTTACCAGATAATTATTCAGGTATCTCACCGTTCTCTTCCCTGTTGAGGAGAGAGAGCCAGCAGATAGTAACATGGTTTGTTTTTACTTTGGTTTCAGGAGAAGAAAAAATAACTTATCAGGAGGTTTATCATGGATTGCAGAGAAAATGATGTTCATATCCCCATTATTGGGGAAAAAGCCCCATCGTTCAAAGCAGATACCACCCAGGGAGTTATTAACTTTCCCGATGACTACCAGGGGAAATGGGTTATCCTGTTTAGTCATCCCGCCGACTTTACTCCGGTATGTACAACCGAATTTATGACTTTTGCCACCATGGAAAAAGAGTTTAATGACTTAAACTGTAAGCTCATAGGGCTTTCAATAGACAGTATCTTTAGCCACATTGCCTGGCTGCGGACAATCAAGGAAAAAATAAAATATAAAGGCATGGAAAATGTTGAGGTCAATTTTCCGGTGATTGCTGATTTGAAAATGGAAGTCGCCAGAGCATATGGCATGATTCAGCCTGCGGCGAGTACCACACAAGCTGTCAGAGCGGTATACTTTATCGATCCGGAGGCCAAAGTCCGGGCACTTATTTATTATCCACTTTCAAATGGAAGGAATTTTCAGGAGATTAAACGGCTCCTCATCGCCATGCAAACTTCAGATAAACATCACGTTGCAACACCAGCGGATTGGCAGCCGGGTGATGATGTCATCGTGCCCCCGCCGGGAAGCTGCGGTACTGCCAAAGAGCGGGTTGACAATGCTGAAAAGAAGGGGTTTAAATGTCTTGACTGGTTTATCTGCTTTCGGTCTCTGACCTGATTTTCAGCCTGTACTGATGAAACACCGGGGGTGGGACAGGAACCTCCCGCCCCTGGAAACCGGAGGGAAGGTGGAGTGAGAAAATCCAGCCTGATCGTGTCTCAGGACTGTCTTTGCTGCACGTTGTAATTTAATCATTAAGATGCTTGTTATGAGGGAATAGGATATGAGAAAAATCTCTCTGAGTATTATCTTGATTACTTTGATTGGGTATTTTCCCTTTTTGTTTTCGTCTCTTTGCCAAGCAGCCGATAGTGAAGAGCTGAATAAACCTGCCGTGAAATTCAGTAAAGAAACCCATCGGTGTTTGGGATGTCACCAGAATGTTACTCCCGGAATAGTGCATGACTGGGAAACGAGTTTACATTCACAAACAACTCCTTCTCAGGCATTTTTGAAAACAGAACTGGAAAGAAGAATATCCGCCAAATCGGTACAAGACGAACTGTCGAAGATAGCGGTTGGATGTTACGAATGCCACAGCCAGAATCAGGATAAGCATCCTGATAGTTTTACCCATTTTGGCATTAAAATTAATGTCGTCGTCAGCCCGAACGATTGCGCGGTTTGTCATCCTGTTGAGGCGAAAGAATATAGTTCCAGCAAGAAGGCATTTGCCTTCAGCAACCTGGAGAAGAATCCTGTTTACAAGGCGCTGGTTGACACGGTTATTGGATTAAAAGAGGTCAACAAAGGGGCGGTAGCCGGCGGATCAAAACCATCGGACCATACCCGGAGTGAAACCTGCTATGGATGTCATGGAACTGAAGTAAAAGTGATTAGAGAGAAAGGAATTTTTAAGGAAAAATTCAACGTTACTGTCCCTGATTTATCCAACTGGCCAAATCAGGGTGTCGGGAGAATAAATCCTGACGGCAGCAGAGGCTCATGCAGCTCATGCCATCCCCGGCACAGTTTTTCTCTGCAAACGGCCAGAAAACCTGATACCTGTGCTCAGTGCCATCTTGAGCCGGATGTACCTGCCTGGAATGTTTACAAGGAAAGTAAGCATGCCAATATCTACAGTTCGCACGAGAAGAGCTGGAATTTTAAGAATGTGCCATGGGTATTGGGAGAAGATTTCACCTCACCGACTTGCAGCGCCTGTCACAGCAGTTTAGTAACTGATTCCCGTGGAAATGTTGTTGTCACGCGAACTCATGATTTCGGGGCCAGACTATGGGTAAGAATATTTGGCCTTGTCTACTCCCATGCTCAGCCAAGATCAGGAGAAACCCATATTATCAGGAATAAGGATGGGCTGCCGCTTCCCACAAATTTTGGAGGGGAACCGGCAGAATCATTTTTAATTGATCAGAAAGAACAGACCAGGCGGATCGCCAATCTCAGTTCGCTCTGTATTTCATGTCATAGTACGAGCTGGACAGAAAAACACTTCGACAAGCTTAATTCCACGATAGTCGAGACAGACCGGATGGTGAAAAGTGCTACCCTGTTACTGGTCAATGCCTGGGAAGAAAATTTGGCTGATAAAACCAATCCCTTCGATGAAGTAATAGAATCTCGATGGATAACGCAGTGGTTGTTTTATGGAAATTCTATCCGGTATGCTTCAGCCATGAGCGGGGCTCCGGATTATGCAACTTTCAAAAATGGCTGGTGGAATATGACGACGAACCTCAAGGAGATGGAAGAATGGATAAAAGTGCACCGGCTTTTAAAGAATAAAGTAAGATAAACTGAAGATGTGCTGAACACAGAAAAAGAAAGGGGATTACAGTGATCCTGTAACCCCTTGATTTTCATGGTGGAGCTGATGGGATTCGAACCCACGGCCTTTTGACTGCCAGTCAAACGCGCTCCCAACTGCGCCACAGCCCCGCTTTTTCTAATTAACCGTGAATTATACTCTATCATTTTACTAACGAGATTGTCAACTTTTTTAACATGAGACCATCGATTCAGAAGACAGACCCAGGGAAAACAAGTCTGTTTAAGAGTGCGAAAACCCCATTAAGACTTCGGCTTATAAATTTCCTTCGTACTGAACCATTCATCATGGTAAAATGAAATGGAAGTCTCAAGGCGAGCGAGTGCAATATCCAGATCAGCCACAGCACCGATATACTCGGTGTATACCCTGGCCAATTCAGTCTCCATTTCGGTTATATCTATCGGCTTGGCCTTCCCTTCCGAGAATTTATCTCTAACCGTATCCAGTCTGCATTCAGCAGCCGCAAGCTTTTTTTCCTGTGCCTGTATCAACTTCTCCTTCTCTTTAACTGTCATCCAGGCCTCTTCAACTTCTGTCATAATCGCTCTTTGGAGTTGCTCATGCTTATATCTGAGGCCGTCTCTCACAGCCTTTGCCCGGATAACCTCTGCCCGTGTCTGCCCCCATTCGAAGAGTGACCAATCCATCCAGGCACTCACTATCACGACCTGAGGTCTGTCTATCCTGGTTTCTTTCTGAAGATTGTAACTTCCTTTCAGGGAAATATGAGGATAAAATCCGCTTTCTTCCAGTTTAATGTTCTCTTCCGCTGACTTGACTCTTAACAGAGAGATCGCTAACTCCTCTCTATTCCTCCGGGCAGCTTCTTTAACCTCCTGGAGAGATGCGGTCAAAGATCCATTGAGAAGCCTTCCCTGGAGAGAGATTTCATCACCCTCCTGACTCTCCTGATCTTTTTGCCCTCCTTGCGCTTCCTGATAGACCATGAGCTCTTTTAACCTGCGAAGGGCCAGATTTTTCCTGTTCCTGGTTTGATAGCAGTCAAGCTCGGCAAAGGCTAAATCAGCCTCAACCTGCAATATGTCTTCTTTCGGTATATATCCTTCGGTGTATTGTTCCTGCAAAATAGTAATCCTTGCCTTTTTTGATTCGAGTAGCTTTTCCTGAGTTTCCAGGCAATATTGCTCTCTCAATACCTGGTAATAGCTCTTTTTGACGTCAAGAACAAGCAATTGCTGCTGCTTTTCAATCTCGTACCGTGCTTCCTGGCTCATGAGCTTTGATCTTTTGAGAGAGTGGGTTAGATACCCGCCGGTAAACACAGGCTGTTCAAGAACCAGATTGACGCCGTAGGTATTTTGGTTTTCAGTGGAAAATTTAACATTTTCGGGCGGAATTCCCGGTCCAAAGACATGGCGTTCAAACAGGAAATAGTCAGACCTGTCACGAAACGAGTATCCTCCCTGGAGTCTCATCGACGGCAAAAATTCCGTACGGGAAATCTTTACCTCCTGGCTTTTTGAGAAGGCATCCATCCCGTACGCCTTCAGATCATTATTGTTTTTCAAGGCGAGTTGAATACAATCCTGCAGGGTCAGCTCGATCGGGCATGCATCGGTTATGAAAACCAATAAGGCTATTACAGCAATGGAAAGAACTATTTTCTTCATTTCAGGAATCTCACGGTTACGGTCATGCCATTCTTAAGCCCGGAAGGATCGTCCAATCGGGCATATATATCCTGAGCCTTGACATCATAGGTTGCACCTGGATCAAAAGTCCTCAAAGAATGCCTTTTTAAAACAGGAAACAACTTATAAACCTTTCCCGGATATTCCCTGCCGGGGTAGGCATCGGTAGAGACTGCTACTCTCTGTCCTGCCGTCACTTTACCGATATCGGCTTCTTCAAGTTCGGCCCGTATTCTCAACCTGTCCGGATTTATGAGCTTCATCAGTGGAGTGCCGGGATTTACGATCTCCCCCGCATCCTGATATTGTTCGGCGACAAGTCCATCTATGGGGGAGATGATAGTATAATCTTCCAGCAATGCCTGATAATAACTCAATTCCGAGTTGGCTTTTTCAACCGCGGACCTGGCCTGCTCGATCTCTTCATCCCGTGTCCCTTTCAGAAGCTTTTTGAGGTCAGCCCTGGATACGGCAAAATTGGCAGCAGCTACCTGCATCTCTTCTTCCGCCTTCTCAAGGGCTACCAGCGTGGTCGCTTCCTTCTGATAGAGTCTTTTCTGCCTTTCATACTCTTTCCGGGCCTTTTCGGAGATGATTCGTGTACGCTCCGCATTGCTTTCGGCCATCTCGATGTCTTCCTTCCGGGAGCCTGTCTCAAGCTCTCTCAGGCGTGCTCTGGCCTCGTTCAGCATCGCCTCTGCCAGTTTGATCCTGGTAATGATTTTCTGATTATCGAGGATTATCAGAATCTGGCCCTTCCTGACCCTGTCTCCTTCATGAACCCTGACCTCTGAGATGCTGCCGGCAACCAGGTTGCTCACCTCAATTTCTTCCTCACTTTCCACGATACCCTTGGCAGCAACGGTTTCATCCTTGCCTTTTGCATCCACGACCCTTTCCGTAACCACGTTCTTTTCCAGCAGTCTCGGACTGATTATGGCCAGGCCGACAGCCAGAACAGACAGACCGGCGAGAATCATGATGCCGAAGCGGCTATTTTTCATGGTGCCTCCTCTTGTCTTCGACTATTTTTCCGTCTTCCATAATCAGGATCCGCTCAAAGAGAGTATCCAGCCTTCCGTCATGCGTTGCCACGACAACGCACTTCTTTTGTTCCGTGGCGATCTTTTTCAGGATCTCCATAATCCTCCTTCCGTTTGCAAAATCAAGATTAGCAGTAGGCTCATCAGCAAGAATGATCGGTGAATCGGCAGCCAAAGCCCTGGCCACAGATACCCGCTGTTTCTGCCCGCCGCTCAGATCGCGGGGAAGAAAATGCATTCTTTCTGACAGGCCGACATCTGAAAGTAAACCCTGAGCCCTCGCATCTGCCTGTGCACCCTTCATTCCCTTTAAATGAATTACCAAAAGGACATTTTCAAAGGCTGTCAGGGCCGGAAAAAGGTTGAATCCCTGAAAAATAAAGGAGAGATATCTTCGTCTGATCTGCGAAAGCTCTGACTCCTTCAGGCAGGTAATGTCTGTGCCGTAGATTTGAAGAGACCCCTCCGTGGGACGCAGTATACAGCCAAGCATCGAAAGGAGAGTTGTTTTTCCACTGCCCGAAGGACCGAAAAGACCGATCACTTCACCCTCGTACAACTGAAGGTTCACTGATGAAACAGCAGTGACTTTATTCGATCCTTCAGTATAAACTTTCGTCAGGTTGGCTGAGGTTATACTCATCTTCATCTCTTCTCATCCCTTCTCTAATCCCTGAAAAGTATTGCCGGGTCTATTTTTTTCACTTTTCTTACGGAAATAAAAGCCGAAGAGAGGCACATGAAAAGGGTCAGCACAAACATCAGCATGTTTACCCATACCTTTACGGCCACGACCAGGTCCAGAGCTTCATAAATCTTCAGGGAAGCCAGGGTAAGTCCGAGGCTCAACAGGTATCCCAGGATTGCATTAATGAGTGCCTGGGAAAATATTATCCGGTAGATATCCGAATTATCCGCTCCCAGAGCCTTGAGCGTGCCAAATTCTCTGATATGCTCAATAGTGGAATTGTAGATGGTCTGACCCACGATGAGGATGCCGATGGAAAGGCTGATGAGGATAGACATAAAGAAGGCAAATCCCGCGCCGGTTTCAATAGTCCAATACATTCGGGTCCTTCTGCTGAAGTCCCATTTCGAATAGATATCGACCCCTTTGAGCCGCCTTTTCAGGTTCTGAATCACCTCATCCACGGAATACCCGGGCAGGGCTTTGGCTATGATGAAAACGGTACTGTCAGGACCGAGCATGCCAACCAGCTTTTGCGCATACTGGTAAGAAGTAAAGATGATCGGAGCGGTAGTGACCGATTTGACTCCCTGGGATATACCGGCGATCTGAAGCCGCCTCCAGAGTACTTCCCGATAATCTCCGACTTGTGTCTGCCCGATTCTTTTCATGGCCGATTCATCTACTATGGCAAAATTGCCATTCTTGACCGCTTCTGCACACCCGGCCTTCATCTTCCATGGACCTCCAACACCGGTGTCGGGATTATAACCGACTATCTCCACCTGCTCGGTGCCCCCTTGTTTTTGCTTGATAACTCCCCAGGTAACAATCAGGTTCTCAGCCCATTGGACACCCTCCGTGGATAGGACCTGATAATAAAGGTATTCCGGAATGGGTTGAGAAAAGTCAAAATTCCTGATATTTTTGGAAGTAACCCATATATCGCCGGGAGCATGGTCGATGATGGTCGATGATGTCTCCATTGAGCCAATGAAAATACCAATCTGAGCAAAGATAAGGCTTATGGCAAACACAATGCCAAGAAGAGTAATAAAAGACCTTACCTTGTTATAGAGCATAATTTTGAGTGCAACATAAAACATAATGGCGAGTATCCGGCAATCTGATTCATCAGACTAAGGTTTCATCATAACCTGCCCTTTTCCCCTGGCGACAGGTACTATAATTGATCGGCGGTCTCCTCTGCTCATAGCTATAAGTAAAGAGGGAGAAAATCGCTACTCTCCATTACTGGCCCGCGCCTCTACCAGATTCAGGAATTTTGCCAGGGTATGGAGAGGTAAATAGGTAGAAGATAATTCATAATTTCCCCACGTATAGCCCACCAGCATGGTCCCTAAATATTCCTCGTCTCTCCACGACCCGTCCGGAAGCATGGTATTGATAAGATATTCGATGCCCCTTCTTACCTGCGGGCTCGATACCTCTCCAGCGGCAAGAAGGCCATCGAGCACATGGGCTGTCTGCACGGCGGTACTTTCCCCCACTCCGATATAGTTCGGATCAAAATAGGAATCCGCGCTTTCACCCCATCCCCCATCGGCGTTCTGTACGCTTTTCAGCCACTTGATTGCTCTTCGAATGTAAGGCTGTGCCGGATTTTCACCAGCGGCCGCAAGCCCTTGAAGCACCTGGCCGGTGCCGTACGTACAATTTACTCCCCATCTGCCTTCCCAATAGCCGGGAGGTTTCTGTTGGCTCTTGATAAAACCGATGGCTTTGGAGATCACAGCCGACCAATCTTTTTGTTTCTGATATCCCAGATTCCCGAGCGCTAAGATCACGCGGGAAGTTACATCAGCATTACTCCAGTCGAAAAAGAAGGTCATATTGACATCAAGGAAATCAAAAATGAGACCTCCTTCCGGGTTCTGAGCATCTAAAGGATGAATCGTATTTTTGTCAAACGAAGCCCATCCTCCATCGGCATTCTGCATGGATATTACCCAATCGACGCCGCGGTGTACGGAATCTCTGATGGCCGTCAGATTCTGGTCGTCGAGCATAGAAAAAGCATTCAGGACGATTGCCGTATCATCATTGTCCGGCATCCAGGTGTTATCATGTTCGATTCCCCATCCGCCCGGTTTCCCTTCCGGATTATTATGATACCATTCACCATAAATCATGCTTTGCCTGGAGAGCAGGTAAGCGACTGCTTTTTTCACCGCAGGGTGTTCGGACTCTATTCCGGCTGCAAGTAAGGCTTGTAAAGTATAACCCGTGTCCATTATCGGAGATTGGCAAAATGGCTGGTAGATCATGGTATCGGTTTCTTCCTGAATCAGAACTATTCCTTCCATGCCTTTTTCAATCACCCCTTGAAAAGATGGATCCCGCGTGGACTTCAGAGCCATTACACTGAGCATAGTGTTCATGGCTATACCAAACCAGTTCCCATCCACCTCCTGCCTTTCGAGAAGATAGTCCAATGCCTCCTGCTGTTTTCCCCCTTTCTTCGGGGGAATCTCAATCACACCTTCCTTCGGGTCTTTGATGAAAATTTCCCTGATTCCTCGCTCTTCAGGCACTCGAATCTTATAGTAGTTTTCGTATAGGACCATTAACGGGATCAGGCACGTGTGCGCATACCCTATCCGGTAGAGGAATTCTTCATGAACAAGCGCATCGGTGTTTGCCTGGATCATTTCATTCCAGGGCACCTGATCGAAGAGGGCTAAAAAAACTTTGATTTCTTTTTGTACCGACTCAGCCCCGCCCTGAGCGAGAATGAACTGCCTGGCCCTGACCATTCTTTCATCATCCGCACTGAGGCCAGCCAATTTCAAGGCCAGGTAATTGTCAACCGCAAGAAAAAGCACACTTGCTCCCCCTGGATACATACTCCACCCGCCATCGGCCTGCTGCTCTGCAAGGATGTAGTTAACCGCCTTCTGCTGTCTCACCTCATCTACCATACCCAGGTAATGCATTGTCATGATGTAATACGCGGTAAAGGAGGTATCGGTCTTTAACGGACCCCGCCAATACCCTTCCGGTGCCTGCCGGGAGAGAAGGTAATTTACCCCCCGGTTCATGGCTTCGCGGACATGGTGATAGTTTTTACCAATGATTTTACCATCAGCGCCGGTGGTTATTCCTTGCCCGGAAATACCATCATGGCCCCAAATCATCGTTTTCTCCTCAATGTCCAGGCTATTGAAAAGAGCCGTTTCCCGGGTTTTACAGCTCGATAATACCAGGAAACTTATCAGTAAAAGAGCCAAGCTCAATCTTCGATCCATTTTGTAATCCTCCTTGATTTCCCTAACCTGACCTCTTCCTAGGATCGGTAAAAAAAACAAAAAAATATACAAAGCCGGAACGCTTATACAACGAAGAAAAAATTTTCTTTCTATGCTGTACAGATGACTAATTCTTATCAAAATTCACGATATAATCATGTAACCGAAATTGTATCTTAAAACCAAATTACTGTCTGAGAGTGGAATATACAGAACCGGGGGTACCCCAGGCCAAGAAATCGCAACAATAGAGAGAGGCAAGAAAATGGCAACATTTGTATTTCCAGGGCAAGGTTCGCAAAAGAAAGGCATGGGGGATGGGCTTTTCAATGACTTTCGAGAGCTCACTTCACAAGCGGATACTGTTTTAGGCTATTCTATCGAGGAGTTGTGCATCCAGGATGCCGGCGGGCATTTGGGTCAAACTGATTATACCCAGCCGGCCCTGTATGTAGTCAATGCCTTTACTTATCTGAAAAAAATTGCACTTTTGAGCCGAAAGCCGGACTTTGTTGCCGGTCACAGCCTGGGAGAGTATAACGCTCTTCTGGCGGCAGAGGTTTTTGACTTTGAGACCGGCCTGCGGCTGGTGAAAAAGCGAGGCGAATTAATGAGCCGGGCTCTTGGCGGGGGAATGGCTGCGGTAATTGGCCTGACCGACAAAAGAGTGGAGGAACTGCTCAGGGAAAACCATTGCGATACCCTCGCTATTGCAAACTATAACGCACCGTCTCAAGTTGTGATTTCCGGCCCCAAGGCCGAGATCGATCAAGCCGGATCGATTTTTGAAGCTGCCGGTGCACGGGCTTATATTCCTTTGCGGGTAAGCGGGGCTTTTCATTCTCAATTCATGGAAGAGGCCAGGGAGAATTTTTTCAGCTTTCTGGAAGAGTTTGAATTTTCCGGGCCGAAAATACCGGTTATCTCCAATGTTACGGCCAGGCCATATACAAAAGAAGACATCAGGCAGCTGCTGGCTGATCAGATTACCCATCCGGTCAAATGGACGGCGTGCATCCGCTATCTGCTCGGACAGGGAGAGACGGAGTTTGAGGAGATCGGTCCGGGGACCGTATTGACCGGCCTGATCCAGCAGATAAAAAAAGAAGCTCAGCCTCTTGGGGAGGCCGGTCAGCAGGAGAGACGGGAGAAACAAAAGACAAAACAGGCCAGAGCGGAAGAAGTCTGGCCGAAAATCACCGCCGCCTCTTTAGGCAGTGAGGAGTTCAAGCAGGACTATAACGTCAGGTATGCCTATGTCACCGGCGGGATGTACCGGGGAATAGCCTCGAAAGAGCTGGTAGTGAGAATGGGGAAAGCAGGATTGATGGGCTATTTTGGCACCGGCGGCCTGGACCCTGGTCAGATAGAAGCAGCTATTCACTATATCCAGCGGGAGCTGAAAGACGGGCAAGCCTACGGAATGAATTTACTCTCCAATATCATCAATCCGAACGTGGAAGAGGAAACGATAGATTTATTTTTACGGCATGGGGTGAAGAATGTCGAGGCAGCAGCCTTTATGCAGATCACCCCGCCGTTGGTAAAATACCGGCTGAAAGGGCTCAGCCGGGATGCCGGGGGTAACATTGCCATCACCCACAGAGTACAGGCCAAGGTATCACGGCCTGAAGTGGCCCGGGCTTTTTTGAGTCCGGCCCCTGAACATATCGTACGAAAGCTTCTGGCCGAGAACAAGATTACCCGGGAACAAGCGGACCTGTCCACCAAAGTGCCTATGGCCGATGACCTGTGCGTAGAGGCTGACTCCGGCGGGCATACGGACCAGGGGGTAGCCTATGTCCTGATGCCAGCCATGATGAGGTTGCGGGATGAGCTGATGGATACCTACAAGTATCCCAGACGAGTGAGAGTCGGTGCCGCCGGGGGAATCGGCACACCGGAAGCGGTTATGGCAGCTTTTATGTTAGGCGCGGATTTTATCCTTACCGGATCTGTCAATCAATGCACCGTCGAGGCTGGAACCAGTGGAGCGGTCAAGGATTTATTGCAGCAGATAAATGTCCAGGATACCGATTATGCACCGGCAGGAGATATGTTCGAATTAGGAGCCAAGGTTCAGGTTCTGAAAAAAGGGGTATTTTTTCCCGCCAGAGCGAACAAGCTGTATGAGCTGTATCGCCAGTACAATTCCCTGGATGAAATAGATGAAAAAACAAAAAAGCAGATTCAGGAAAAATATTTTCAGCGAAGCTTTGAAGACATCTATAAGGAAACCAAAGCCTATTTTTCACAACACTACCCCCAGGAGATCGAAAAAGCGGAACGAAACCCCAAGCATAAGATGGCCCTGGTCTTCCGATGGTATTTTGGACACACCACGCATCTGGCTTTGAGCGGCAGTGAAGAGCAGAAGGTGGATTATCAGGTACACTGCGGCCCTGCTTTGGGTGCTTTCAACCAATGGGTCAAAGGAACGCCTCTTGAAAACTGGAGTAACCGGCATGTAGATGAAATTGCTGAAAAACTCATGCAGGAAGCAGCAGAGCTGCTCAATCATCGCTTTCAATCGCTTTTCAAGAGATCATCGTATCCGGGGGAGGCTCGATAGGCACCAGGAAGAGGAGTAATAAGGAGTAATATGGTTTGGATACGGGAAGGGGAAGGCAGTAATGAAGCTCAAAGCATTGGGCTCAAGATACGTACGGCAGGGAAAGCACAAGGAAAGGTGAAAGGAAAGAAGGGGGAGAGAAGAAGAGATGTTGCAGTTATCGGGATGGCTTGCCGGTTTCCCGAAGCCAGGGACTACCATGAATTCGGTGATAATCTCCTTCGGGGGATCAATTCCATCCGGGAGATTCCTCCTGAGCGATGGGATATCAACAAGTATTATTCTCCCGATATCGAGGAACCGAATAAAAGCGTCAGCAAGTGGTGCGGGCTCCTGGATGCCCCTGATCAATTCGATCACCACTTTTTTGCTGTCTCTCCACGGGAAGCCAGGAGCATGGATCCCCAGCAGAGACTGCTCCTTCAGGAAACCTGGCATTGCATAGAAGACTCAGGGGTCCCCCTGGCAAGTCTCCAGGAGAAGAGGACATCGGTATATGTCGGCGTTATGGCCAATGACTATTGTCAACAGGCTATGACCAGGAATCTGGTTATTGACGGCTATGCCTGTCTGGGCAGCTATGATTGCATGCTGGCCAACAGAATCTCGTATGTGTTCGGCTTGCGGGGTGAAAGCATATCGGTCGGGGCCGCCTGCGCCTCCTCATCGGTGGCGATCCACCAGGCCAGGCGTTCTTTGATAACCGGGGAAAGTGATTACGCCCTGGCCGCAGGGGTGAGTCTGGACCTTCATCCGTGGAAATATATCTCTTTTTCCAAATCGCGGATGCTCAGTCCGGACGGGCAATGTAAAACCTTTGATAAGGACGCCAACGGGTATGTGCCGGGGGAGGGAGCAGGAGTTCTGCTGTTGCAGCCTCTGGAGGAAGCGATCCGTGCCGGAAACCATATCCATGGAATAATCAGAGGTTCGGCAGTCAATCATGGCGGACAGGCATCATCGATCACTGCGCCACGGGTCAGAGCGCAAAGGGATGTCATTCTGGCTGCCTATGCGGATGCCCGGCTCAGTCCGGAGGCAGTGAGCTATGTGGAAGCACACGGGACCGGTACTTCACTGGGTGATCCGATCGAGATAGAGGCCCTGACGCAGGCATTCCGGGTTTATACGGACCGGAAACAATTCTGCAAAATCGGCTCGGTCAAAACCAACATCGGGCATCTGGAAGCTGCGGCAGGAATCGCGGGTGTTATCAAGGTGCTGGTTATGATGAACCGGGGCAAGATACCCAAGACGTTAAATATCAAGATATTGAACCCTATTATCAATTTTGGGGAATCTCCCTTTATGGTAGCTGACAGCCTGAGTGATTGGCCGGGGAGGGAGAAGGGTCTGGCCATCCGGGCCGGTGTCAGCTCATTTGGCATGGGAGGGGTAAACTCCCACATCGTGCTGGAATCTTTCTGGTGAGAACAGATATTTTTCATCCATGAAATCAGAGCGCAGCAAATCGAAAATCAACCAGGTCACGGGCTCGGACCCGTCCCGGGAGGGATGCACCAGTCATCCCTTTATCCTTTCTGCCGGATCCAGCCAGAGTCTGGAGGGCTTGATTGCCAGGTGGAAGGCTTTTGTTCGAAGCCCCGAATACGCCAGAGCCCAGCTCCAGGATATCTGTGCCACCCTGATGACCGGAAGGGAGCCTTTTTCGTATCGATGCGGTTGTCTGGTAGCCAGCAAAGAGGAGATAGAGGCGTTTCTTACCAAAGTCATCCTCCCTGTTTCCAAGTGCAGCACACCAAAATGGTGCCTTCGGATCGGCAGGTTCTCATGGACCGGTTTCGAGAAGGTCCGTCCGCTCTTTGCCCTCAGAGACTGCGGATTCATTCCTGCCCTGATAACCGGAGAGAGTACCGGCCTAATTTTGAGCCTGGCTGCCAGTGGCATGGTGAAGTTAGACGATGCCCTGGCCATGCTCAAAAAGTCAAAGCCAAAGCAGCTTGATCATCTTGAGCTTACCCGTCCCGGTTGTCCATTTTACGACCCCCTTGCCGGACAAACCATTCAGCCTTTCCTGATGAGTGAGTCCTACATCCGCTTCCTGGTCGATGGATATGACCTGCCGCACGAGGTATCTCAATCCTCGGTGAATAAGGCCAGACTTTTAAAGGAATGCCAGTTCACCTTCAAAAAGTTTCTGGCAGACTGGGACCTTGTGCTGAAAAAATCGGGGCTGGAAATCGGGCAGATGCTCTTTGACGATGAGCTTCTCTCACCGGCATCCGGGGAAGAATTCAGAAAGAAAAGACTGCTCCTTCTTTCGGCTGTCATGAGCTGCCTGCTCAAGCTTGATCAAAAATGGAGCTTAACGCCGCCAAAGCAGGCAGGCGAGCCACGGTTTTATGAACTCGTGGATCTTATTCTCGATGAGGTACTGCCCAAAGAGGCAGTGGTGGAAATTTTCCTAAGCCAGGAGCCGGATTTTGCCAGGATAAGCCGGATACTCAACCAGCGGCAATCCTCTCTGGATTTACGCAAGCCCTATACCTGTCTCAGAGAGCGCAATCAAGGTCTTACTGAAATTGCCGATCCGTATGACTGGCTGAATAAAGCTCTGGACATAAAGCCCCGGGTACCTGGTGTCGGTGAAGATTTTGTCTTTCTGGAATTCGGGGAATTGAGCGAACCCGCTCCCCCAAATCGTTCCGTCATCATGGACCTGTCATTGAATCCAGGGGAGAGCTTCAGGCTGACCCTGCTCCAGTTGTGGCTGCACGGGGCTTCGATAGCATGGCCGAGGCTCTATCCTGAAGGGACGTTTGGCAAAGTACCGCTGCCTGCCTATGACTTTGACCGGAAATCCTTCTGGCTGTCTGATAAACCCCCTGAGCAGGATAACCTTATGGATGCAGCCGGGCCTCATACCCGGCAGGTTTATTACCATAAGCCGACCTGGGTCCGGCAGGCTCCGCCGGTTTTGAATCAGGATGGAAGCAGGCGTGCTGCTCTTGTATTTATCAATGACCATCCTCTGGAAAAGTCATTAGCAAAGCAGACAGCCAAGGCATACCGCAAGGTTTTTTCCATTCAGCAGGGGCCTTCTTTTGTCCGGAAAGGGCCGGACTCCTTCGAGATCATGGCCCAAAGAGAGCATGATTATTCGGAGGTCATGGGCCTGATAGCCGGAGAGATGGACGAGGGAATCGAGGGTTACGATATCCTGTATTTATGGTCTTACGAGTCTGAAGCCACGCCTGCGAATGACGAGAAGGAGCTTGCAGAAAAACAGGAAAAAGGGGTGCAGGGTCTCTTTTTCCTGGCCAGGGCCCTGACCCGCCTCAAGATAAAGACTTCGATAAAGGTGGTGATCGCTACCTGCCAGAGCCAGGTGGTCAGACCGCAGGACAGGGGAGAAGGATATGGTTACGGTGGCCTTTTAGGCCTGGCCAGGACCATAGGGCTGGAAAATCCCAGGGTAAAAACAGCCATTATGGATTTTGCCGCCGGGGAGCTTGCCGCAGATGAGATGGCCGCGATCCTGGTGAGAGAGGCAATGTCCCCACAATCCGCAGGTATGGTGGCCTTCCGCGGTAAAGATCGATATCAGTGGACGATTGAGCCAGTCTCCCTGGCACAGGAGGAGCACGGTGAATTTCTCCTGAAGGATAAGGGGGTCTATCTGCTTATTGGGGGCGCAGGCGGCATCGGCCTGAAAATAGCTGAGATGATCACCCGAAAGGTCAGAGCGCGGCTGGTTCTGGCGGGAAGGTCGGAGCTGGATTCCCTGAGGCGGGAAAAGCTTGTGCAGCTTCAAAGCAGGGGGAGTGAGGTTCTTTACTTATCAGGGGACGCGGCCAGCCGGAAGGACATGAAAACCATACTCAGGACCATCAAAGAACGCTACGGTGAGCTTCATGGGGTGATCCATGCCGGAGGAGTTCTGGAAGACAGGCTCCTGCTGAATAAGGACTGGCCATCCTTCCAGCGGGTGATGTCCCCCAAAGTGCAGGGGACCTGGATCATAAACCAGCTCACCCGCAAAGAACCGCTCGATTTCTTTGTGGTTTTCTCTTCCGTGGCATCTGTTCTGGGCAATCAGGGGCAGGCGGACTATGCAGCGGCCAACAGCTTTATGGATGCCTTTATTCAGTATCGAAGCCGCAATAATTTTCCGGGCAAAAGCCTCAGTATCAACTGGACGCTCTGGGCTGATGGGGGAATGGGGAAAAATCCTTCGGCAGTCAGGGCCTTTGCCGGAAAAACAGGGATCATTGACAGCCAGGCAGCCTCAATGGCCTTTAGTCAACTCCTTCATGGGCTGCAGGGCCAGTATATTGTCGCTGCAAATCCCGATTGTTTTCCGATAGAGAAGGAAAAAGTGTCCCCTTCACGCATAGCTGTGGGCCTGCCATATTCAGACCTTCAGAACACTCTGGCAGAGCTTTTGGCTGCTGTCCTGCACCTTGATCCGAAGGAGCTGGATAAGGAAACTGACCTCCGGGAGTTTGGCCTGGACTCTCTTTCCCTGACTGAATATGCAGAGCGGATCAAGGCCAGACTGGGTGTCGATATGAATGCCGCCCTGCTCTTTGAGTATACGACTATCAGGGATATTTCAGATTATTTGCACGGGCAGTGCGTACCTCAGCCAGCAGGTGCTTGTTCCGAACGGGATAACCAGGAGAAAGAGGTGAGGGAGGCCGCTCCTCAGGACATTGCGATTATCGGTATGAGCGGCCGCTTCCCTGGTTCCCGGAACCTTTCCGATTTCTGGAAAAACCTCAGTGAAGGACGGGATTGTATTTCCGAAGTGCCGGCCGACCGCTGGAGATGGGAGGAGTATTTTGGCGATCCCCGAAGAGATGAGGATAAAACGGATTCCAAGTGGGGCGGTTTTTTGGATGATATTCGATCTTTCGATGCCGGATTTTTCGGCATTTCACCCCGGGAGGCAGAGCTCATGGACCCTCAGCAGCGACTTCTGCTGGAAGAGTCCTGGCATGCCATAGAAGATGCCGGCTATCCGCCCTCAGCTCTCTCCGGCACGAGGACCGGCGTATTTATCGGTGTCTGCAACGATGACTATAACGAACTGGTGCTGAAAAGCGGAGTCAGGCTGGATGCGTATACCTCTACCGGCTCCTACTTTTCCCTGATCCCGAACCGGATCTCATACTTCCTGAATATCCACGGGCCGAGCGTAGCTGTCGATACGGCCTGCTCAAGCTCTCTGGTAGCCATTCATCAGGCCATTCAGGCCATCAATAACCGGGACTGCGTAATGGCTTTGGCAGGAGGAGTAAACATCTGCTGCACTCCCCGCCGGCATATCTCCTTCAGTCATGCTGGCATGCTGTCCAGCGACGGACGCTGCAAGACCTTTGACAAAAAGGCCAATGGATACGTCAGAGGCGAGGGAGTCGGGATTATCTTCCTGAAGCCTTTGGAAAAAGCGAGAGAGGACAACGATCATATTTATGGAGTCATCAGGGGAAGCGCGGTGAATCATGGCGGCCTTTCAAACTCCCTCACAGCTCCAAATCCCAATGCTCAGGCAGAGCTGCTCATCAGCGCCTATGAGAAAGCCAAGGTTGACCCTGCTTCGATAACCTTTATCGAAGCTCATGGGACCGGCACCAGTCTTGGAGATCCCATCGAGATCAACGGCTTGAAGAAGGCTTTTGAGGAGCTTTATAAAAGGTGGAATAAGCCGCAACCGGAGAAAGCCCATTGCGGGTTGGGTTCGGTGAAGACGAATATCGGCCACCTTGAACCGGCAGCAGGGATAGCCAGTGTCATCAAGGTGTTACTGTCGATGAAGCATGGAATGCTTCCTGCCACCCTCCACTTTGATGAGCTTAACCCGTATATTCAGCTTGAAGGAAGCCCCTTCTATATCATCAAAGAGAACCTGTCCTGGAAGAACCTGAGCACTGATGACGGAAAGACAATACCACGGCGGGCGGGAGTCAGTTCTTTTGGCATTGGAGGGGTCAATGCTCACATGGTGCTCGAAGAGTATCTTCCTCCTGTTTCGCAACGAAACCGGGTGGAGCGGGATGAGCCGATTCGAAACCCGCAGATCATTGTGCTCTCAGCCAAAAATGAGGAAAGGCTGAAGGCTTATGCCGAGCAGATGCTGGTTTTCTTAACAACTCCTCCTGCCTCCGGTTCATCAGATGAACCTATCAACCTATCTGACCTTGCCTATACCCTGCAGGTTGGCCGGGAAGCTCTCGAGGAGCGCCTGGCACTTTTGGTATCGAGCCGGGAGGAATTGCTGGAAAAGCTCAGCCAATACTGTCAGGGTAAATTAGCCGTCAGGGACATCTATACGGGGAATATAAAAGCAACCAGGGCTAAAGTAGGACATCTGGTGACCGGAAAAGCGGGCAGAGAGTTTGTTGCAGAGATCATTCGTGATAAAGATTTCTCCACCCTGATCCAGCTTTGGGTATTGGGGGTGGAAATAGACTGGAAGCTCCTGTATCAGGGCTCCCTGCCAAACCGCATCCCTCTTCCCCTCTATCCGTTCGCTCAGGAAAAATACTGGATTCCAGCTTCCGGCACAAGCCCGGCAGAGGGCGGCCTCCGGCCCCTCCCGGATAAGCCCGATAGCCCGGGGCAGATAGCCAGGCTCCATCCCCTGCTCGATAAAAACGTTTCCACCCTGCGGGAGCAAAGGTTTTCAACCATGCTGGCGGGTGATGAATTTTTCCTGGCAGATCATGTGGTAGACGAGCAGAAGATATTGCCGGGAGCAGCCTACCTTGAAATGGCCAGAGCAGCAGGTGAGCTGAGTGGAGAAAAGAGGGTCCGCAAGCTGGAAAACATAGTCTGGGTACGGCCGATCAGTCTGTCCGGAGCGCCGCAGGAAATGCACATCAGCCTCTATCCGAATCAGGATCGGCCCGATCGCCAGAATAAGGTCGAGTATGAGGTGAGCACAACTGACGAGTGCAATCAAAGAATAGTGCACGCCCAGGGGAAGCTGGTCTATGAAGACCCTTCCGGCATCGATGCTGCGCCCGGCTTTCATGAAGCCAGCTATCCCTTGACTATCGATATCAAAGCTATCAGGGAACGGTGCCGGACTTCGATGGGAATCGCAGAGTGTTATCAGGCATTCCAAGCCAGAGGGGTGAAGTATGGCCCAAGCTTTCGGGCCATCAGGGAACTGTTCTCCAATGGAAAGGAAGCCCTGTCATATCTTGAGCTGCCGGCAAACTTAAAACCCGAATCCGCGGAATTTACCCTGCATCCTGTTTTAATGGATGGAGCGCTGCAAACAGCAGCGGCACTCATGAGAAGCAGGGAAGCCGGACCGGATAACACCTACCTTCCTTTTGCTCTGGGTGAGGTAGAGATCTTACGCCCCCTGCCCCAGGCATGCTATGTACATGTAACAGAAGAGAATCAGCACCTGACTAAACCACCCGTGACGAGGTTTAATCTCCATCTTGCGGATAAATCCGGCCAGGTACTGGTAAGGATGAGGGATTTTTCCCTGCGGGCACTCAAGCACACCGGCTCTCAGAAGGAAGCCGGAAAATCGGGGAATGAAACCACCCGGATGTCCCCGATGTATTATCACAGCGTATGGAAGCCGTCGGATCCCGATTGTGCAGCAATTCCAGCAGGATTAGATCGCGGGCTGTCAGGGATGGTGGTAATTTTTGACATCAATCAGGATGTGCGAACAGCCCTGGAAGAGAGGCTGAAAAGAGCATGCAGGGACTGTCCGGTAATTCTGGCAGTGCCGGGAAAAAGCTTCCGGAAGCTGGGTGATCGGATTTATGAAATCAATCCCGGACACAGGCAGGATTACCTGGAATTCACTGAATGCCTTGATGCTCACAGTATTCTTCCGATAACTATCCTTCACTTGTGGGCAAAGAGTGACCCGACGGATATCCCCTCATGTCTTGATTCCAGTGCCTATTCAGTACTCTACCTGAGTCAGGCCCTGATGGCCAAAAAGCCGCAAGACAAAATCAGGCTGCTGTACCTCTACCAAAGCCAGGACGAGGCACCCCATCATGCAGCTATCTATGGATTAGCTCGAACCATTCACCTGGAAAATCCAAAATTTACCGGCAAGACGGTGCATATCCGGGCTGCATCCGGGCAGGCTCTCGCTGCATCAAAGATAGCCGACATCATGATAGCTGAGCTTATGGCTGAAGATACGCCTGCGGTTGAGGTTCGTTATGAGCACGGGCACCGATTCGTCAAGCGCTGGCAGGAACTTGAGCCTGACCGGGAAGTGAGTCCTGATCAGCAGGCCACTGCCCTCCTGAAGGAAGGCGGGGTGTATGTGATTACCGGAGGACTGGGGGGGCTGGGATTCATCTTTGCCCGCTATCTGGCCGGACAGGTGAGAGCAAAGCTTGTACTGGCTGGCCGCTCCGATCTGAGCACCAGGGGGCGGGATAGACTCACGGAGCTGGAATCCCCGGGAGTTGAGGTAATCTATGTCAAAGCTGACATAGCGCAGAAAGAGCAGGCACAAGCGCTCATGGCCAAAGCCCGGCAGCGCTTTGGCAGGATTGACGGGATTATTCACAGTGCCGGTATCCTGCGGGATTCCCTGCTGGTCAAAAAAACCCGGGACGAGATGGAAGCTGTTCTTGCTCCCAAGGTATATGGCACGGTGTATCTGGATGAGGCCACCGCTCATGATCAGCTCGACTTTTTCATCCTGTTCTCATCAATAGCATCGGTGACCGGCAATGTGGGGCAAAGCGATTATGCCTATGCCAACAGCTTCATGGACAACTTTGCCGCAAAGCGTGAGGGCCTGCGGCTAAAGGGGGAGCGCTCTGGCAAGACCCTTTCTATCAACTGGCCGCTGTGGCAGGAAGGCGGCATGAAAGTCGATGAACAGACCGAGACTTTCCTGGCCAGGACATTGGGCATTCAGGCACTCCAGACGCAAGACGGGATTGCGGCCTTTGTCAGGGGGTTAGCCTGTGAAGGCAATCAGATGCTGGTAGCAGGGGGGGATCGCGACAGGATACACCGGGTGCTTGGGCTGAGGGAAGATATTCCAGGATTGAGTAAACAGGCCCTCCCGTTGGCAGACCCTTCGGATATCATCGAGACAGGCAAGAGCCGGATAGACGGGGAGGCTTTACGGCACAGGCTCCAAAGGGACCTACAGAAGATGGCTGCCAGTATTCTCAAAATCAGGGAAGCTGATATCGACCCTGAGAGTGAGCTGAACGAGTATGGATTCGATTCCATCAGCCTGACTGAGTTTGCCAACCGGATAAACGAAAAGTATGACCTGGAGATCACACCGGCCATTTTCTTCGAGTATCTTTCCCTTGATTCACTGGTCCAGTATTTGAGCCAGGAGCAGGAATATAAGGACAAACTCATCCATTTCTATCAGGATAACCTGAATGTGGTCAGCCAGGCGATCAGCCGGGCGGAAGAAGCCGATGATGCCGCCCTTGTGGAGATACGGCCCAAAGAGGAGACCAGGCCGAGATTTCATGCTTTCGGTCTGGAAGGGGTGCAGCAGCAGGGTACAAGCCAGGATACAGCCTTCCGGCAGCCTTCCAGTGAGCCGATAGCCATTATCGGCATGGCCGGGGCCATGCCCCAGTCGGAGGACCTTGAGGCTTTCTGGAAGCATCTTAAAGAGGGCAAGGACCTTATCACCGAAATCCCGCCGGACAGGTGGGACTGGCGGGCCTATTATGGCGACCCGGCTCGGGAAGATAATACCACCAATGTCAAATGGGGCGGGTTCATGAAAGATGTGGACAAGTTCGATGCCGCCTTCTTTGGCATCTCCCCGCGGGAGGCAGAGCTCATGGACCCCCAGCAGAGGATTTTCCTCCAGACAGCATGGAAGGCCATTGAGGATGCAGGCTATAAACCTTCCGACCTTTCCGGAACCAGGACCGGGCTTTTCGTCGGGGTAGCCAACATAGACTACCAGGAGCTTCTGCGGGATCATGGGGTGAATATAGAAGCCCATACCTCGACCGGCAGGTCCCACTCGATCCTGGCCAACCGGATATCCTTCCTGCTGAATCTGCACGGCCCCAGCGAGCCGATCGACACTGCCTGCTCAAGTTCTCTGGTGGCTATCCACCGGGCAGTGGATGCCCTCCGCACCGGAGGCTGTGAGATGGCCATAGCTGGCGGAGTCAATGTCATCCTGAGCCCCACCCTGTATATTTCCTTTACCAGGGCAGGCATGCTGTGTGAGGATGGCCGGTGCAAGACATTCGATAAGCGGGCCAATGGCTATGTCAGGGGTGAAGGGGTAGGAGCCATCCTGCTCAAGCCCCTGAGCAAGGCACAGGCAGATAACGATCACATCTATGCCCTGATCAGAGCCACAGCGGAAAATCATGGCGGGCATGCCACCTCACTGACAGCCCCCAATCCCAATGCTCAGGCACAACTGCTGGTCAGTGCATACGAGAAGGCACAGATCGATCCTGCCACAGTCAGCTATATCGAAACCCACGGGACAGGAACCAGTCTGGGTGATCCGATCGAGA
>JBFLZW010000072.1 GCA_040755755.1 bacterium
CTGCCTCCGGTATCATGGTCTTTAGTTTTTTTCTGCCCATATAATACCGGAAACTTCAGTCAGGGGTGGGGGAATTTTGCGTTGTCACAAACCCCTAAAATGGGGGAATTTTAGATTATCACAATCATTTACTCATGGTTCTGTTAATATTTAACGCCTTTTCGGGTAGACATCAGAAAATACAGCAGCGTTCCAAAAGCTCCAAGAAATATTCCCATGATAATCACCTCCTTTCAATATTTACTGGTATTGATTTCATATTATGAGAATGATGCAACTGATGTGCCAAGTGCTGGGCAATTGCATTGCAATTATTTTTCAACTAGTTGCCAATAATACATCAAGGGAGGGATCAGGCAAATTAAGGAGTGTTTATTGCAAATTTGCAAGTAAGCGAGATTTCCTATTGCATTACTGCACTTATTCTGCAATTTTGCAATTAATAGCCACAAAGATTTTTCGCTCAGGGATATGGCCGGTCCGTGGTTCCGAAGGGTTTGTTGGCGGTGGATATAACTGACAGCAAAGATGCAATTCAAAACCATCATCCTGCTTATGCCTATAATTTTACTTCTCTTAAAGCTTTCTTCCGCGATCTTAACTGGAGGGCAAAATATATCATAGCTAATAAGGTTAATAGATTGGATTGAAAGCAAAGTCTGCCCATTGAGCACAGAGCGATTATTAAAATTGATGAAGAATTATAGTTTCTTCTCAAAAAATTAATAGCAGGTTGATTATCCATAGTACTCCAGACCATAAGGACAGCCTTTACAAGCAAAAGTAACGTAATATTGCAGAGAAATGAACCAAGCAGGTAAAAAAACATATAATTATCATGCGTAATCAAGGACAGGAAAATTAGCAGCAACTTTTTAAATAAAAATACCGGTATGTAGTGCAGCACTGTCGCCAATAGTAAATTTTCAGATAGAAAATTTACTACCTTTAAGATAATCGGGATGCTGCTAAACAAGTTATTAAAACTATTAATCAGATTGAGAAGAAGGATATTTGCACCCCAAAATAGTAAAAAGTATGGCGCAGATAATGGCTCCTTTATAATCTCAAGGCCAGGCCATTCTATCCTTTTTGACAAGTAATAACATGCCCAGGATATCAGGATCAAACATAGGGAAATGAGATAGTCTCCTCTCCAAATAAAGCCGTTTCGCATACGGCGTGAATATAATAGTCCCGCAATTACGAATAATCCCCAGGGAAGCAAAGGGAATGGTCCTGGTATCAGAACACTAAAGATGTTTGACAATAGGTCGTTTGATATAATAAGCATTAAAACGGATAGTATCAAGAAAATGAAAAGGTAAAGGTCTTTTGTCGCTTGTTTTTCTCTTTCAATAGCTAAAAAAATTACTTGCCAGGATAAAAGAAAGAAGAAGAATTCTGTCACGAAGAATGCGGGAGTATACATAAAGAGGTTGTGTGCGATAGCCAGGTAAAAAAAAAGTTGTAATACTGCAAGTTGATTACCAAAAGGTTTTGATAGGAACTTATCCATAGTTAAACCAAAAGCAAAAAAGAAGAACGCAGGAGCTGATTCCCCTATAAAGCTCAGACAGGAAGTTGAACTGCCTGGAATTGATCGTGCAAAGTGAATCGAGGTCATAAGGATTAAAGCTATTGCCCGCAAATAGTCTAATCCCAAGTTACGGTTAGCGGCAATATCAGTATTGTTGATTCCCAATGGAGATGCACTGTTAATCGGTATCGCTTTTTTGCCTTGATTTCTCATTTATCATCCTTGATATTATTGACATGAGTCCAGTTACTATACCACCAATTTGATAGATTTACTTAAAGGTTTTGTTGCCGGCAAAGGTAATTAATAGCCAAGGGGACAGCGAGCAGTATGTATGGGAAAAAGCTCATACTATTGGCAGTAAAATAGACTAAAACCCCTGAAGACTCTGTCAGGTTGTACACTATATGGCCACAAAAGGTAGCTGTAGTTCCCAGTAAAATGGCTTTCAGTTGAGGATCTTTAATTCTTTTTTCGGTTTGAAGTGCACTATAGAGGATGAGGATATAAAAGGCCAATACCAGAAAGGCTGAAAATACCCCCATTTGGACGGCATTGGACAGATAGACGTTATGCCCGTGGATCATGTTTGGAGGATTCACTCCCCAACCTATTCCAAAGAGTGGATTTTCTACTGCGGCCTCCCAATATTCATCCCAAACCGGTCGGTCCTCATATACCTTTTGCCATGTGGTTTGATAGATTCTCCCCCCTATCAGTACAAAAGTTGACAGATTTACTATGATAGCCAAAAGTAAAATTCCTACACCCAAGGCCTTGTTTTTCCGAAAGAGCAGAAAAAACAGGGCAAAGATGAATCCGTTCCAGGAAGAGCGGGCAGAGGCCAATATAAGGGCGTAACCTGCCAAAATGATAAGCAGAAATCGCCAGACTCTGTATCTGCCTTGAAAATGAGAATTGATACCATAGTATGACAGTATCAGCGGGAAGAAGAGAAAGAGAAAGTGCCCCAGGAAATTTGGATTGCAAAAACCAGCATAAATATTTTTAAAGAGTTTTTCTCCTCTGGACAGTTTCTGAAAAGATTCTAAGGTGGACCAGCAGGAAACAAAGATAACGAAAAAGGTGATTACTTTGCGGAAAAACTGTACATTCTCTTCGCTTCGAGCAAAAAAGTCATAGAAAATATAAGAATCGAGCAAAGCAATCAAGAGGTGGCCCATTCGCTTTACTCCAATGGCTGGATCTTGAGAAAAAAAGATCGATACACACGCCCAGAATAAAAAAAGATAAAGAACGATCAGAAGCCCTCTCTCCTGAAAGGGTATAAATCCCCTTTTCCGGCTGATATTTTTCGTAATCCAGACAATAAAGAATAATCCGTTCATCCCCCACAGCAACAGCCGGGATTGCCAGGTAGGAAGGGCAAAATAGTCCATGGAACACATAATCAATAACCAGACAATGATAATTGTTTTTAATGCCTTATCTTCCATCAGGTATAATTTATCCCCATTGAAGGTGATATGGAATTATGTTATTTTATAAAGCAGATGGTTTAAGCATTGGCAGCCTTCTCTCCACGCCCAGTCGAAGTATCGCAACACTGATTACAAGGGGGGCATAGCTCTCAAACTGCCCTCCAGTGTCCAGTAGCCTGATAATCACCATGGCCTTTAACCTGACTATGATCTGCAAAGGGGGCGGAATGAAAAGAACAGGTGGTTTAAAATTTATATCCAGCTTGATGAAATATGTCTTGTTGATAGGTGCAATTTCATATTTCATTGTCTTTATTATTGTTGCTCTTTGCCGAATTCGATATCCGTTTGAGCTGGAATGGCTCGAAGGAGGTGCGCTGGACCAGGTTAGAAGGATACTTTCTGGACAAAAACTCTACGTTGCACCATCACTGGAATTCGTGCCGTTTATTTATACTCCTCTTTACTTTTATCTTTCGGCTGCTGTATCAAAAGTCAGCGGAATAGGATTCACCCCTTTGAGGCTCGTATCCCTGGCTGCCTCTCTGAGTTGCTTCTTGATCATATTCCTTATCGTTAAACGAGAAACAGGGGATACTTTCGCAGGTATTCTTGCCTCTTGTTTATTCGCAGCTACATTCCGAATATCTGGTGCATGGTTTGACATCGCTCGAGTAGACTCATTATTCCTTGTCCTTCTCTTAGCAGCGCTTTATGAGGTCAAATTTAAAGATTCATCGAAATCATGCATAGCAGCCGGAATACTTATATCTTTCTCTTTTTTAACGAAGCAGATAGCACTCCTGACCTCCTTGCCGATAATGATCTATTGTCTCCTGGTGGGGAAGCGACGGTTCCTCTATCTTCTGGGCACAGTAGCAGTAATTATAGGGGCAAGCACTTTCCTTCTTGATTACTTTCATAACGGATGGTACAACTATTATGTTTTTCACTTGCCAAGGCAGCACGGTATTCTTAGATCCGCATTTTTTTACTTCTGGTCTTATGATTTAAGGCCAATTTCTATTGCTATGGCTCTGTCCATCCTCTATCTGTTTATCCAGTTTTGGTATAAAGCAAAAAAAAATTATCTGTTCTACTTTTTATCAGCCGCTGGTATGATAGGCGGAGCATGGCTTTCAAGGCTTCATTCTGGATCTTACGATAATGTTTTACTTCCCGCCTGCGCTATCATATCAGTCCTTTTTGGACTAGCTGTGCACTCGATTTTTCAACTTGTTCAAGCTGCACCCGCCAATAGCCGGAGCATAATGGAAATTTACGTTTATCTTGTTTGTATCATACAATTTGCCTGCCTTATCTACAACCCGTTTGACCAGATTCCCAGTCAATGGGATTTAGAAGCAGGCAAAAAGTTTATTACCCAAATAACCCAGATAAAAGGTGATGTTTTTATTCCTTATCACCCGTACCTGGCAACGCTGGCCAATAAAAGCGGTTTTGCCCATGCTATGGCCATGGCTGATATTATCAGAGGAGATAAGGGAGAAGTCAAGGCAGAATTGGCTAATCAAGTGAGGGATGCCTTGAGGAGAAAAATCTTTAGTACCATTTTCCTTGACTCAAAGCAGGATTGGTTTCAAGAAGACGTTGATCACAATTACCGGGCAATCCAGTGTTCAATTTTTGATACTGAAACCGCATTCCGACCGGTAACGGGTGGGGACACAAGGCCTGAATTCGTCTATGTTCCCAGGTGATGGCAGGTATTTAATGCACAATTCACAGCAAGCGGTTCGGATTCATGGAAGAAAAAAGAAAAAAAGCACGAATTGCCAGTATTGATTCAATGAGAGTGCTGGCCATCATGTCGGTAGTCTATCTTCATAGCATATCATTAAATATCTTCGATTACCAGGAAGGACTGCCCAGGTTGTTGGTTATTATTACCAATCAGAGTGCACGTTTTGCCGTACCCTTCTTTTTTCTCGCCGCCGGGTATTTCTTTGGGAAAAAAGTGCAATCCGGGATCAAAGTAAGGCAGCTCTTTATTCAGTATACTAAAAGATTACTCAATATTTTAGGCTTTTGGTCGATCATTTATTTCTTTATCCCCATAAGTATTCAAGAACTTTCGCACAAGGGTTTATCAGGCATATTGCATAGCCGAGCTTATTTCTGGATAGTCGAGCATCCCGGCAAGCTTTTATTAGAGGGGACCTATGACCACCTTTGGTTTCTCATATCGTTAATCATGGCTCTAGGGATCTTAACAGTTATGATCTCTTACGGGTTGGACAAAGCGATCCTTTGGGTATCGCTTTTCCTGTATGTTTTCGGCCTTTTAGGCGGCCCTTATGCCCTCACTCCCCTGGGATTCCATTTTCCCTTCAATACACGAAACGGTCCCTTTTTCAGTACAATCTTTCTAGCCGTGGGGTGGTGGTTGTCGCAAAACAACAAGCTTTCAGTAAAAGTATCGACTGCCTGCATAATTTCAACAGCAGGGTTTTTATTGCATACCACCGAAGTCTTCTTGCTGTATAATATTTATGGCATCTCTCCCATGTGCCATGACAATCTGATTGGAACGCCGCTGTTTGGTATTGGCGTTATGCTTTTCGTTCTGGCCCAACAAGACTTCCTGCAATCTTTGAATCTCCCCGCGTTGGGAAGATATACCCTGGGAGTTTATGTAACGCATATTTTATTCATATTCTTATTTAAACCCCTTAAGCCCCTATTTTCTGGTGCAGTTTGGATCGTCCTCTATCCATCTGTCACCTTTATCTGTTCACTTTTATTGACCATATTAATGTCAAAAAATCAATATCTTAAGAAGGTTGTTATGTAATCTGCAGTACTTGTCACTCAGATGCTGTCAGTAATTGACTGGATAAGAATCAATACCCGGTATTTGCTGTCCGTACTTTGAAAGGTCCACTCCTGTCATGGACATGGCTCCCTGTGCTGCATCCAGGTAATAAAGCCTGAATTGCCGTGCCTTAAGGAAACGGATATCTTCCCTGGTTACACTTTCCAGATAGAACAGGTCTCTTCCTCTGGATTTGAGGGCTGGAATCCGGCCATCGATGTTCACTTCATCGAGGGTATTTTGGTTGAAAAATTGAAAGACCGGCTGATACCACCCGATTACGACAGCTATATTATCCCCTCCGGGCAAAGCTTCAGCAAGAATCGGAAGTTTTTGTGCATTCTGATAGACTCTTCTTTTTCTTATCTCATTTTTGATCACCGTCCCGTAGTCACAGGCAAGCAACCGTATCTGCCCATTTCTCCGGTAAGCCCTTTTATCAATGACGGCAATGGAAATGATGCCATTCAGGACGAAAAAAAGGCAAAACAGGATGAGAAATCGTCGAGAGAGAATTTTATCCAGAAAAATCAAGCCGAAGGGAATGATAGGCAGTAAATAGGCAGTTTCTGCGGGAAGCTTTAAAAAGAGGAAGGTATAACTTACGATGACCAGAAGCAGGACCAGGGCATTGGGGTCTGATTTTCCTTTTGCCCGGTTATGGATAGCAGCAAAGATCCCCAGAATCAGGAAAAGAAGTGCGGGGAATCCTAAAAGCTCGGACAGGGTTCTATAGCCCCAGATATAAAAAGGAGCATTGTTTGGAACGTATTGCCAGAAGGAAAATCCATAGCTCAAAAATACCGGAGTGTATGTCAGAAGAGAAACCAGCCCGAAGAGGAAAAAGGGGATAATGAATTTCCTGATGCTTTTCTCCTGAAAGAGGAATTGCAGGCTCAAGGGGAGGATCATGAGTCCGGAGGTGATCCGAAAGCCCACGGCAATCCCGAGAAAAAAAGCGCCCCGCAAGTATTTCCGATCAAGAAAAAAATAGTAAGCCATCATGACGAAAAAGAGTGCCCACTGATAATCCATGGTGCAGGTACTGGTGATCCATAAGATAGGCGCAAAGCAGAAGGTAAATAAAAGCCAGCCTTGATTTTTAACGGACAAAAGCTTCATGATTCCCATGAAGGGAAAGAGTGAAAGGAGCGAGATCAAAGCGGTCATTCCAGTGGTTGCCACAGGGCCTCCCGGTGAAAGAAGGGCACAGATTATTTCAAAGAGCGGGTATCCGGGCGGCCGGGACATAAAGTACCTGCCTGTGGCTAAAATTTTTTGCGCACTCAAGAGGACATAATAGGCATCAGGGTCAAGCCCGTATCCTGATCCTGAAAAAATAAACGGTACTCTGGAAACCAGAAACAAGCCTCCCCATATGAGCAGGACAAAATCTGATGATAATCTGCTTTTGGGCAGGCTGAACGACACTAACCTGACTTCCTTTCCAGCATGAGAGCAAAGCTTATAAGCCTGGTGATGGGAAGCCAAGGCACTTCCCGGATCCAAAATACAGTCGCCTGCAAACCCGCAGCAACGGAAATAACCCTCTTGACCAATTCTTCAGGAGAATAAATCCGTCCGAATCTATTCAGAAATCCAAACCTGCGAACGATCGCTGCCCCCTGGTCAAGCTCAAGCCGCTGAAGGGAAAACAGGGACGGATCAGTCAGGTTAATAAAATCTCTATCGAGGTAGAGAGGAACAATGAAACACTTACCCCCTGGCTTCAGCAGTCTCTGGGCCTCTCTGATAAAGAGGGTATCAGTATTCTTCTCAAAATGCTCGAATGTACAATGGAGAGTCATACTATCGACCGATTGGTCCGGCAAGGGGATATGCGCCGCACTGCAGCCGATTTGATCCTGATAAAAGCCCTGCCGGTAAGCCAGATCCTGACAATACACTTTTTCTACCCTGCTTCTTATCAACTCGGGAAAAGGGGAAAACCAGCTCCCGATATCGATATACGTATCAGTTTCCCGAAAATCGATGAGTTCGAGAGTAAGGAAATATTCCAGGGATTTTTTATAATTTGGATCATCATATGATCCCCATTGACCGAGGGCTTTTTCCCGGCTTTCTAAAAATCTTCTGAACTTGTCCTGCTCAATGGTCAGGGAAGGACATTCTGCCCCCATTAATTTTTCTATATGCTCCCTGACCTCCGCCTGTTCTGCCTTGCTATGGCTCATAAATCCCATTTTGTGCGGCTCCCAGGGGAAGGTTTTAAAGACATGATACCAGTACCTTTTCCCTGACGACCCGGCTTTGTTGATTACTTTTTTCATGAACCAGACCAAATAGGGATAGCACCCCTGCGGTGAAAAAACCCTTCGAGAAATATGCCTGTTGTCAGCTTTCACACCAATGGCTCCTTGTGATCTTCAGCTTTTACTGCTGACTTTCTCTGCCAGCGATCGTCCGATATATAGTGAACAACTCCCTGCCGAGGGCCTCGAAGGAGTAGTGAGTATGGTAATATTCCCTGGCAGCCTCACCCATTTCTTTCATCACCTGCGGATGTTCTACAAAATACCCGATTTTCTCCTCCAGGGCTCCCGGCTCTTCTTTCTGAACAAGAAAACCGGTTTTCCCATCTTCAATCAATTCGGGAATGCCCCCGACCCTGGTTCCGATAACGGGTTTGGCATGAAAGTAAGCCAGCGATATGACTCCGGTCTGGGTAGCGTTCGTGTACGGCAGGACTACAAAATCCGAGGCGGTAAAAATCGGACTGACCTCAGAATTGCCGATATATCGATTGATCAGCACCAGCTTGTCCTTAACAGAAGAGTAGTCGAAATACAGCCGCCCTTCTCCAGCTAAAATGAGCTGTATCCGGTCAGGAAACCTGGCTGATAGCATTTCCACCGCCCGGATCAGATATTCTACTCCCTTGTAGGGCCGGATGCGGCCAAAAAACAGTATCCTGATTGTACCGCTTTTCAGACTGTCCAGTTCCGCCGGGCGGGTCGGGTGGCTGAAAAAGTCCTCCACGATATTCGATACCATATGGGTTGCGAAGATACGGGATTCGGAGATATTGAATGCAGCCTGGGCTTCAGCGATATGGGACCCGGCATTGACATGGAAATAAGGCACCCGTCTCAGGCACGATTTTCTGATGAGAAAATAAATCAGGTTATTGATTCTTTTCAACGGCGGCTGATTGGCCTCGTTATGTGGCGAAGGGTCATGAATGGTCAGGATTTTCGCCTTGATATCCAGATTGAAAAAGGCCGCCGTCATGACCTCAATGATGCATCCTGTGCTGTAATGGATAAGGTGAGGATGTATCTTTCTGATCAGCCGGGCGACTCGAAAGTAATATAAGGGATTATAGACATAAAATAATAACCTGCGAATCTTTCTGTCGAGGTCGGTTTCATACTTGAGAAAGAATATCCTTATCCTGCCTGATGGAAAGAGTGAGCGGTGATAGATTTTTTCCGTCTCCGGGGACCGCAGGGTAATAAAAAAGATATCAATTTCCCCGGGGATGAGCTCCAGGCCTTTGAGGACCGCATAGGGAATTTGAGCCAGGCCGCCCCATGCCTCCATGCCCAGGATGCAGATTCTCAGTCGGTTATGGCCGGAGAGTTTCATAATCTCTCCATCCTTGCACCAGGCAAAAACAAAGGACGAAGCAGCCGGTGTTTCATGTCAGATGTCCTTACTTTATCGAAGCTCATCCAAAGATACGTGGAAGCGATCCCACCAGGAGTGCCTTCAATTTACCTCTTGATATTCATATAAACTAAGGAGGTACCATCAATATGCTTCAAGCTGCTGAATCTCCTATCACCCCGGTAGAGCTCATTCAAGGCCCTGGTAACTCCATTCCACTCACCATAATCATGCCATAAGATTATGCTTTGATTTGTCTCGTTCATCAACTTAAGTACTTCTTCGGTATCATGCAGTACATAATCATAGGCATGGGAGCCGTCGACAAAGGCAAAATCGATCTTTCCGTAAAACGGAGAAAAATCAAATTTGGCAGAGTCTCCATAAAACTGGGTTATTTTTTTCTCGAATTCTGTCCCCCAGTACCTTGACCCGGACGTTTCCTTATTGATATATGCTTTATCCCCGACATCCAGTGCAAGTGCTGTATCATTCAAACCATTCTTCGGTAAGTCAAGGGTATAAACTTTTGATTCTGCCGAACAATTTGCAGCCATATTCAAAGTGGTTTTCCCATCGAATGTTCCGATCTCGAACAGCATCTTGGGCTGGTACTGCTGAACAAGCTTGGTAATTACCAGCAATTCGACAGGGGAAATATTTCCATCCACCTGAGTGAGCGAGTGAAGATGGACAGACAGATCATCTGATAAAACATCAGATAGCCTTACTCTGGGGATTAATGTCTTAACTCCTCCTTTACAACCAAAATGATAGCAAATAGTTGATATAAAACAACGGTGCCTTGATGAGAAAATTCCAATTGTAAACAGATACAGACACGATATCGAAGCACGAAGATACTGCCGAGCGAATACCGTTATTTTTTTCATCTTGCCTTTTGCCTGTTTGAAATCCATTTGCCTAAATATTACTCTGGAGTCCTATCTTCCCCTGCCGGATGAGGCCTTTGGATATTCCATACCTTCATCCCCATATTGTCTTTCCTCTGCTTCCACGGCAACCCGGGCAGCTTTCTTCCAACTGGGGGGCTGGCTGCCCTGAACGAACCTGACGAAACTCATAAATCCGGCTACATTTAAGGATACGAAATAAAACGGAAAATAGAAAATCTCCCATAACCCCTGCACTAACCTCATACCATCTGCTCCTTTTGTTCTTCAGGCAGAAAGCCGCTCTTAGCAGACCGGGTCTTCAACCTTATGCTTTTTCTTATTCCCCAGGTAACACAGAAAACCCAAAAAAGCCACCAGGTAGAAAGAAACCTGGCTTCCAATCAAATATTGGTATATCCGCCCCTGATGGACCAGGAATATATTGCTGATCAGGGCAGCCATCAGGCAAAAAGGAAGAAACCAGCGGATAATCTTATGAGACCACAAAATGTAAGCAATCAATCCCCGGGTAGGGGACAGAAGAGGATAAATATATTTCAATCCATGAAAGTTCCCGGCCCCGATCCGGATCTTTTGCTCGAATGAATCCACGACCCTGATGCAGGTATCTTCCAGGGCCTTGACTTGCGGGTCACTGATGGCCCGGTATCCCATACCGATGATGCGCAGGGTAATAATAAAATCATCCATGATAGCCCGGTCGATCGGCAGCGGTCTGAACAACAGCCTGCGGATGGCGTAGATGCCGCCGTTCGCTCCCGGAAGGGAAGCGATGTTTCCCTCCTTGATCTTTACCCAGGTTTCGTAGTTCCAGAACCGGCTCTCGATCATTCCCAGGGGATTTCCCTTCACCGGTCGAAACTGCAGCCTGCCGGATACACAGCCGATGTCCGGATCCGCAAAGTGGCGGATCAGCTTGCGGACCGCATCTTTCTGAACAAAGGTATTGGCATCGGAAAAGACAACGATTTCTCCCCGTACATGAGGCATGGCGATATTCAGCGCGTTGCTCTTCCCTCCCCTTGGCCGGACAGGGAGAAATCGCACAGCACCCTTCTTCTGATATTGAGCGATAATCTCATCGGTGCCGTCCGTAGATGCGTCCGAGGCGAAGAAAATCTCAAGCTTCTCTTTCGGATAATCCAGTGAGAGACAATTCTCGATTTTCTCCTGAATGACATCCTTTTCGTTGTGAGCAACCACCACGACAGAGACAGAAGGCAGAAAGCTCTCATCGATCAGGTGGTCTTTTTTCTGTCTGAGAATAATATTAAGACAGAAAATGACCAGCGGATACAGAAGATACGTATAGAAGATTAAAAACAGGCTGAAAAAAAACAGAATCTTGATCATCAGAATACGGTTCCCTATTATACGGGTAAAACACCTCTACCGCGCTCCCTGGGCAGTAATCACAGCCCAGATAGTTTTTATGACAATAACGATATCCAGGTAAAGAGAGTAATTATGAATATAGAAGATATCATGCTGCAGCTTGTCATTCAGGTCAGCATCATAGCGGCCATTAATCTGGGCCAAACCGGTCAATCCCGGCTTGATGCAAAGCCTCAGTCCCTGAAAACCCTCATATTGATTTACAAAATGCGGTCTTTCCGGCCGCGGACCGACAATACTTAATTTTCCCCAGAGTACTAAAAAAAGCTGAGGAAGTTCATCCAGGCTGGTTTTGCGCAGGAATCGTCCAACGGGCGTGACCCGCGGGTCATTATCTTCTGCCCAGATCGGTCCTGAAAGCTGTTCAGCATTATTGACCATAGAGCGGAACTTATAGATCACGAAAGGCCGGTTATCTTTCCCGATGCGGATCTGTTTGAAAAAGACCGGGCCTTTGGAGCTCAGTTTAACCGCCAGCGCAACAATAACCATGATGGGGAAGAAAAAAACGATTGCCGCCAGTGAAAAAAGGATATCGAACATGCGTTTGGCAGCCCGGTTAAAGCCGTCGATAGGCTCCAGAATCAGCTCATACAGGGGCATGGATTCCAGAGACTGGAGTTTTACCTTTCCGGCAAACAGCCCATACTGGCTGGGAAGAACGAAAAACCGGATCCCCAGGGCATCACACTGCCCAACCAGCTTATCGATCAGGTCCGGAGGAAACTTGTTACCGGCCAGAATGACATTTTTAATCTCATACTGGTTCACAACCTCTAAAAAGTTGCTGATATCGTCCAGGCATCTCAGTGAGGAATTCCGCTCCGTGGATACTTCGCTCTGCCCTGCTGAAGTCAGATATCCCACCACATTCCAGTGCTGGTACGGGATATTCTTCAATTCCTCAAATTGAGCGGCCCCTTCAACACCCTCACCAAGGATCAGGGTATTTTTCCCTGCCGGTATTTTCCGTGAAATTTTGGGTTCAAGGCAGGAGTAAACAAATCGCCAGCCAAACAGAAAGAGGATGTTCAGAATCCATTCAAAGAAACAGATATACCGGGACAGGCTGACATTCACCTGGTAATAGCTTCGCAATCCGTGGATGGAGGCGAAAATAATGATCGTACTTAAGGTTGCAGCCTTAAAAACCTTTTCAATAATCTCGTAGGCAGGACTCTCTTCATTCAGGTCATAGGCTCCGAAAAAGAACAGGAAAAACAATCTGATGCAGGTGGCAGCCAAGGCAAAGGTCCGGTAGAAAATCCACAGAGAGCCATGAAAATAGATTTCCTCTCCTGGATACAGGAGATATCCGCCGATTATGGCCAGGTTGATAAACAGGATATCAACCAGGACCGATACGGCTTTTCTCTGATTATTCTTCGGTGACAGACCTTTCATTACCTTATTCCACCTGTTGTAACAGTGATCAGTGATCAGTGGTCAGTGATCAGTGGTCAGGAGCGCAAGGCGTTATCCTGCGCAGTGGCCAAAACACAGCTCCCTGAACTCGGGTGATCAGTTTATAGCGATTAGTGATCGTTACTGCTTTACTGGCCACTGATCACTTTTCTACTCTTTAATGAACCACCGTATTTTCCACCGCAGGCTCCGGCAGTATCTTCATGGCCGCAACCTCCGGCTCCATCAGCCATTTTTCTGATAAGGTCAGGGCTTGGGGAATGCACTCGATAATCTTATTGACCTGGGTGGCCGGGGTCGGCCTGGCCAGTCTTCCTGCCTCACGGTTGGCCCGGGCCGCAATCAGACAGGCATCGATCAGGTCGATGCCCCGGTAAGCCAGGGCGGATAAAATGCCGGTTATGGTATCTCCGGTGCCGCCAATAGCTTCCAGTTCCGGGATGGAGGGTTCGCTCATGCTGTGGTAAATTTGCCCGCCACGGCAGATATGATCGGTGCTTCCTTTCACGAAGAGGATATCGGCTGCATTTTTCCAGTGATAAGCCCGCTGGACCAGTTCGCTGGCCTGCTCGTTCATATGCCAGATGAACCCCCGGGTGTAAGCCGGATGGGCCGCTTTCTCATCCGCCAGAAAAGCCAGCTCTCCCATATCGGGAGTAAAAATGTCGTAATAGGGTGCATGGCCGCCTGCCTTGGCCACATACATGGAGCCTGCATCGGCAATGAGCAGCGGTTTTTGCCTCACCAGTTTGATGGCTTTAATCAACCGGTTATTTTTCAGGATATCCGGCATGATATAGTGGAAAACCATAACCTGCGGATTCAATTCTGAAACGTGTTCGGTAAGGTAGTTATACACCTTGCTGCTGCCGTCCCGCTTGCCAATGTCCCCGGCCACGACGCACAGCGGAGCGTCCAGGCCGTATTGCTGACAGACCACGGCCACCGTGGTCATCATGGCCGCAGTCCCCCGGTTCTGATCCAGCAGATGGCCATTGATCACCAGTCCTTCGGAAGTGAGAATTCCCTGTCCGGCCAGGAGCGGTAATCCCTGCACGGGTATAGTGCCTGCCAAAACTAACATCGTTGTTCCTCCATAATTTTCAAAGCCTCTTCATAGGCCACGCTCAGGGAGTAAGCGCACAGGGTATAGCCGAGCTTGCGCGGATTGGGAGCATCGGAAAGGCGCTTGCCGATCATCTCCGAAGCCAGGTATGGGACGTCGGGACATCCTCCGCCGGAAATGTTGACGATTTTCCAGCTCAACTTATGAACCGTAATCTTCATATTGGCCGCTTTGATCATCAGATAATCCCCAAAGTCGGTTATCCGGCAGAGCTTCAGCGGCTCCAGACGGTCTCCGGAAAGCGGCAGAACATCAAGAGGGGCAATACCTTCCTCTTTCAGGCGTCGGACTATTCCCAACTGCTCCACCAGGGGAAAATCGATAGCCAGATCACAGCCGGTTCGATACTGCGCCGGCGGGCTTACGACCCCGATCTGATAACCACTGGATTTTAAAACCTCTTCGGCTTTTATGACCTCAGTGGTATTGGAAAATATCAAAAGTCCCCTGGCCTGCTGTGAATCGGCATCGCTTGGGGTCTTTTTATTATCAAAAATCCTGTTTAACAGATTCTTCATGACTCTCTCGTTCCTTCATTCACCAGGAGCTCAATCTCTGGGACCAAAGATGGCACTCCCCACCCGGACCAGGGTAGCTCCTTCCTCGATAGCTACCTCGAAATCGTGAGACATGCCCATGGATAGAGTTTTCAGAGGAGATGGCAAATACCGGTTGAGCTGATCGCGCACATCCCGCAAACCGGCAAAATATGGCCTCACCTTTTCAGGATCATCGACCTCGGGCGGTATGGTCATCAGCCCTTCCAGAGAAAGATGGGGCAGCTTGATGATCTGCCCTGCCATCTCCCCTGCCTCCTGCGGCGCGATACCGGATTTTGATTCCTCCCCGGCCATATTTATCTGGATAAGGATCGACTGTATCTTTCCTTCTCTTTGTGCCCGCTGACTGATCAGCCGGGCCAGTTCCAGAGAATCCACCGTATGAATCAGGGTAAAGAGGGGAACAGCCAGCTTGACTTTATTGCTCTGCAGATGACCGATCAGATGCCACTCGATCGGATATCCGGTCAGCAGGGGAATTTTCTCCTGAGCCTCCTGAACATAATTTTCACCCAAAACCCTGGCCCCGGCATCGACAGCCTGGCGGATCTTTTCCATGCTCTGCTTCTTGCTGACCGCAACCAGGGTAATTTCCTCCGGTGAGCGGCCAGCCCGAAGCGCTGCCCGGTCAATGCGCTCTTTGATCCTTTGCCAGTTTTCCTTTATGCTTACGGTATTCTGGACCATCTCAATCTCTCCCCAGGGCCTGTTATTTCAAAACCGCCTCTTCCAGGCAGGGTGCATCACACCTGCCCTGGCTGCATTGATCTTCCGCCATATCCTGCGCTACCTCTTCCACTTTCTCCAGGAACATCATAAGATCGGCAGGAGTATGGGCCGTGGAAATCGCCCCGCCGCCGTGCATTACAAATACCCCTTTGTTTAACAGCCGCATCCTCAACTCCTTTTCCCGCTTTTCCAGATCACAGTCTACAGCCAGGGCATGGGAATCTTTCAGCTCTTCCAGCCTGACCTTGGGGAAATGAGTCATAAACAGGGAACCGATACCCGTACACCTGGCCGCAATCCCATGCCGGGCAAAAGCCCTCTCGATACCGCCCCTGACTTGAATTCCGGCAGCTTCAAGAGAGGGATAAATTTCCCGGGCATTTTCTTCGAGATGCCGCAGCATGGCTATGCCTGCCGTCATGCACAGGGGTGCACAGGAGAACGTCCCTCCGCCGATGAGTGTTTTCCGGTATTCAGGCAGATTAGCCGTCGGACTGCACAGCTCCATGATATCCGCCCGGCCGGCGACTGCACCGATGGGCATCCCGCCGCCCAGGATCTTGCCCAGGGTGGTAAGATCGGGAGTAATATTATAGAGCCCCTGGGCTCCTCCCAGACCCACCCGAAAGCCGGTGATGATCTCGTCGAAGATGAGCAAAGCTCCGGCTTTCTGCGTCTCCTCACGGATGACTTTCAGGAATTCCCGGTCTCCGGGGATAAAACCGCCCTCGCCCAGGATCGGTTCCATGATGACCGCAGCCAGATCATCGGCATGTTCTCTGATCCGGTCAAAAGCCTCCTGGGTATCGTTGAACCGGACCAGAACGGTATTCTGGATGGCATCCTCACAGGCACCGCCCCGCTTTCCCTGATTCAGGTCCGGGTTGTCGATCGTGGCTGAATGCGTGCCCGCACCATGCCATGATCCTTCCATTTTGATAAACTTCTGCCGGTCAGTAAAGGCCCGGGCCAGCCTGCGGGCATAAATGACCGCTTCGGTGCCGGAGCAGCAGAAGCGGACCTTTTCCGCCGAAGGGATGAGCCTGCTTACGATTTCGGCCAGTTCGATCTGAAGCTCATGAACAATGCCCCACTGGACACCCTCCCGCACCTGCCTCTCCAGGGCGGAGGTGACCTGCCACGGCGTGTGCCCCAGAATGTTCAGGTAATGCCCCATCCAAAAATCCAGATACTCGTTGCCGTCAACGTCCCAGAACCGGGGCCCCTCGGCCCTGGCCAGATAACAGGGGTAGGGAGCGAAATAGCGCAAATTGTGGCTCACCCCGCCAGCCATGACCCGCGAGGCGCGGGTGTACAGATCGAGAGATTTCCCGGTCCGGGATCGATACTTTTGGTATTCCTGATTCAGAGAACTCATGTTGACTACCCTTCCATTTCTGCCTGCAGCTCCGGAACATCAAGGCGCAGCCTGCCGGTGCAGCCGATAACTACGGTCTGGTCCGGCCGGATCATTCCCTTTTTGGCCAGCTTCTCCACTCCGGCCAGAGCAGCCAGAGATTCAAGACCTGCCTTCCCTTTGGGAATGCCATCGGCATGGAACAGCTCCAAAAGCCGCGGAAATTCTTTCAGTTCAGTTTTCTTTCCACCTTCAAAAACATCTTCAAACGTCACGCCGATCCTGCACAGATGAGGATAGGATTCAAAAATTTTCGGAATACCGATGCCGATTACATAGGTATCGAGAACCGGTACCACCCGCTTGCCAACCGTACCTTCAACCAGACCGCGGGAGGCCAGAACCATCGGAGCGCATCCTGCGGGCTGAATGCCGCCAAAGTTCGGGCTCTTTTTGAAAACCTCCGTGCATCCCTTCCAGAAGGAAAAGATGCCCGTACCACTGCCCAGTCCCTGAACATACCAGTCAGGGATCCGGCCCAGGTCCTCCAGAACCTCAAGACCCAGGGTTTTCATCCCCTCGATTCTCATCTGGTTGTAAAACCAGTATTCTATGGGCAGATTCATCTTGTCGGCAAAGGCATAGGCATTGGCAATGGCCTCATCGAAGGTAGTGCCGCTGTAGTGGATCTGGACATAGCTGTAATCATATGCGCCGTCGCCGGACATCATCCGGTTATACAACTCCTCCCACCGCTCACGGGCATTATTCGGGACAAACATGTGCAGGCCCATCCTGCTGATGGCTGCTCCCCGGCAGTGAGAGATACCGCTGTCTCCGGTGCTGGCACCCACCAGTTCCCGGTAGCCCATCTCCTTCAGCCGGGAGAGGGTCATGAAGGCTTCCCGGTCCTTGAAGGTCTCGGTAGGCTGCATGGAATCCAGCTTGACATAGACCTCGGATAATCCAAACTGCCGGGCAATGTTGTGGCAGCGAATGAGCGGAATCTTTTTGATACCCAGCTCGATTGCGTTTTCCATATTGAAGAGGGGGAGAATTTCATGAAAACGCCATACCGAATCACCATACCGGGGATCGGGATAATTATCCCAGTTAACCTCCGGATAGTAGAATGGCAACAGTCCCTCCGGCGAGCAGTCGCAGTTTCTGACATGTTTATTAACATCATGGATTTTGCCGCACTTGACACACTGGCGATAAAATTGGCGGGCCATAAAAAGGATCCTCCTTTCCACATGCGGCCCTCTTCAGAGGGCGGTTTTCTTACAACGAAATACTTAAGAGGGCGGTTTTCTTACAACGAAATACTTACATTCCGGATGAACGATAATGCTTCCTCTGGTATTCTTCCGGAACTTCCCATTGCTCTTCCTGAGCAACCGATATCTTCCGGGCTTTAATCTTCCGGGTCCGAAAAGCGATACCGACCGCCAGAAGAAAAACCAAGCCGGTCAGTACGGCGACTTTACCGGCAAAGGTAGCGCCGGCAATGGTAGCGCGAATCTCCCAGCTTTGAACGATCCCTCCTCCGATCAGCATGCCCAGGAGAGTCAGACCTGCATCCGTATTCCCCTCACCGGCCATGATAACCTGCCGAAAAGGGCATCCGTTGGCCAGGACCGAGATCCCGCCCACCAGAAACATTCCCAGAAAGGACCAGCCATGAGCCAGATGAGATCCCGGCTGGCCGTTGATGCCAAGCCGGAAATGTCCGGTCAGAAGGGCCAGCCCCAGGGCTGTCAGGAACATGGCCAGAATGCCCTTGAGCAGAAAGCCGTTTCTGGCGATAAAAAAGTTCCGGAATCCGGCCATCATGCAAAAAGTCGACCGCTGCGCAAACCCGCCGATCAGGATGCCAGCCAGCAGGGAAATCCAAAGCGGGGCATGCATGGCTGCCGGGCCTTTGGCACCCAGGACGATGAAAGCAGGCTTTATCAGGATGAACAGAAGCAGGATGCTAAAAAAGACCGGCATAACCAGACCGTTGACCTTGCCAATTTCCTGCTCCCTCTCCAGGGCAAAACCTCCCCGCAGGTACTGTAAGCCAAACCATACACCCGCCACAAATCCCAGAATAGCGGGAGCAGCCGTCAGGTCACCGGCAGAAAGGCGGAGCACCGATTTTACCGGACAACCGATAAACATGGCTGCCCCGACCATAAGGAAAAATCCCATCAGGAACCGGATCAGGGCGGATGAGCCTCCCCGGACCCGAAACCGTCCGCTCATGAGGGCCATGAGAAATGAACCGATTACCAGGCCGATGATCTCTGGCCGCAGGTAGCTCATTCTCGCATTCTGGTGCAGATGGAGGGACCCGGCAATATTTTCCAGAAAGCAGGAGATGCAGATCCCCGAATTTTCAGGATTTCCCATGATAGCCAAAAAGATGCCAAGTCCTCCCAGGAGCACTCCGGTAATAATTGCACTGCTCAGCGGTATCTTTTCTGCCTTATGGATAAGTGTTCTCATGATTTCACTCACACCCCTGGCCAAGCTTTCGCTGGCAGAAATACAGATTTTGCAGAAGGTTTGCAACCTGTGCGTCATTTGGCTTCAGTTCCCTGGCACGCTTGAGCTTGGGAATGTTTTTCTGGACCATGTCCTTGAGATTGGCCGATGCCAGCTCCACAAGGTCCGGATTATTTTCGATGCTCGTGCGGCATAAGGAGATGGCCTTTTCCATGTCTCCCTGCTGGTTATAAATTGCAGCCAGAAAGACCTGCGACTCAGGTTTTTGAGGATATCTGTTCATAATGTTCTTCAATACCTTCAGGGCTTCCTCGTATTGTGCCGATTTTATAAGCCTCTCCACCTCTCCATAGAGATTCTGATCAACAGATTTTGCCTGTTGCGGCTGAGCGGAGCCTGCAACCGGAAGCGGCTCCTGATGCAGGGCAACCATACCCGTAATCAGGGCACTCAAGAGAATAATCAAGCCGATACTCAGGATATCCAGCCGGTCCATGATCAATATTCCTCGTAAGGAGACATCTTGCAGCGCCTGAGCATCTCCCTGAGAGGATCATAGTCGCTGTCTTTTACCTCGACGAAGCGCTCAAGCCCGGCACTTTTCAGAATCTTCACAACCTCTCCTCCCACCAGGGAGCTGTCTTCCTGGGTAATGCCGACGAGAAGGCTCTTGACTTTCTGAACAAGCTGAGGATCCACATGGGACAGGGCTGCAAAGGTGCAATATGCAATTGGCTCGCTTTCAGCCACGATAGTAAAGTCATTCAGATCGATTTTCCCCTCTTCAGCCATCTGATCAAGGTCGATCCGCGGCGCTGCTCCTGCGTCATAAGCACCGAACAGGACCCCGTAGATAACCTTTTCATGCTTCCACGATCCCCCCGGAATATTATAGAAAGCCAGATCTTCATCCGGATTAATGCCGGCTTTCAGCATGAGATCATACTGGGCCAGAAAGCCCATGGGGGCCAGAGACGGTCCGAAAATCATGCTCTTGCCTTTCAGATCCTGAATGGTTTTGATACCGCTCTTGCGGCTGGCAATGATCGTGCCTGCATCCTTGTTGCCATACCTTCCCCGGATCTCTCCGGTCAGGGGGACGGCCTGATACCTTTCCTTAAAGATCACATACAGGATGGAATTGGTATGGGTAAAGTCGATCTCTTTTTTCTGGACCGCAGCCTCGACATCCTGGGTGTTCAGATAAATCGATTCCACCGGCCGCTTCAACTGCTCCGCCAGATAGGCGGTGATCGGCTCGAAACGGGCTCTCGATTCAGGCAGGCTGTTGCAGATCATATAACAGATTTTCAATGGCTTTTGAGAAGAGGCCGCTGGTTTCCGGCAGCCGAAGGCCAGGGTACACCACAGCACCAGCAGGCTTAAGATGACCGCTCCCTTTTTTAACATCGTATCCTCCGTTTGAAAAGTGGTCAGTGGTCAGTGACCAGTGGTCAGTAAATTTTTGTCTGGCCACCGGGCACTTTTTTTCCTGACTCACTAGATTGCCCATCGAATCAGTTTTCTTTCCTCTAAGAATGCCTTGACCGCAACTTTCAGTTCTTTCTTCTGTTTTAACTCCCCGATGGCCTCATTGGAGACCTTGCCGCCAAGCTTATTGATCAGCCTGGGAAGGACCGGGAAGCGGTTCAGGACATCGCGTCGCGCTACACAAACCGCCTGATTCGGAATACCCTTCAGCTCTTCGGGGACATGAGGAAGGATAGCCGGATTGTCGTAACCGAAGGGTTTCAGCCAGATCAGAGAAAACCGCTTGTCAGACAGGTGCTTAACTGTGGAGTAAGCCTTATCGGGAGTTTCGATCCGGGCTTTTTCACCACCGAGAACAGTCAGCAGGCCAGAGCAGACATAATCCACATAGAGATCCAGCTCCTGCTTTTTGATAGCCTCCCGGCACTCATCCAGGGTTTTGAACTGGACAATATTTACCTTTGTGCCCGTGCTCTCGCCGATCATCGTGGCCAGCATTTCAGCCATAACCTTCTGATCTTCGATATTCGCAACTCCCAGAGAAAGAATACGGCCAACGCACGGGATTGCCTTTGGCGGCAGAAAGCCGGCCAGGAACATCATCAATACAGTGACACTCAAGATCCTTCTTCTCATTTCTCCCCTCATCTCATTCTTCCTTTGATCATACGCTACGCAACCATCACTTCCTCAGACTCTCCCTTTGGATGCTGGAGGCAGTATTCAGTTGTCAGTTCTCAGTATTTACTGACCACTGACCACTGATCACTGGCCACTGGCCACTTGCTTCTCCCTCTCCTAACCTCTGAGCTGCTTCAGCCAGTCAAAGTAACTCACTAAGCCCTGGGAAATCCTGTCGCCAAAATGAGCAGTAATGGAGATAGGTATTTCCCTCTGAAATTTGACAGCTTCGCCAAACCGGACACCGTAGTGCTCTGCCACCTGGTTGGCCGCTGTCGTCCAATCTCCGGTTGAGCCATCGTGAGGCCCGGCCACAACGAGCAGGCTGTACCCGTCATCGCGGAAGGCATAAATGTCCTCGATCTCCTGGCTGGAAAAGGGACGGCTGTCTGCCTGCCCCGACAGTATCCACAGTTGCCCGTAGCCTTCCAGGGCTGATCTATCCAGGTTCGGCAGATCCTTGCGGGCAGCGAAGGTGACCTGAAATTCCCCCTCTTCAGTAAGAATCGCCTCCAGTCCTTCCCGGAAAGAATCGTTGGTCAGGCCACGATCCACATAGGTGTTGTAAATCAGGATGCGGTTATTGTCCGGATGGATTGCAGTCTGTTTCAGCCAGCGGGCAATGTTTCTGATATACTGCTGATTTCCCTTCATGTGAAGAGACCCGTTGCGGAAACGGTTCCAACTGGCATCAAACACAATGCCGCTTCCTCCTTCCATATCCTCATACCAGGCAATAATAGGCTTTCGGTCCGGATCAACCGCCACCCGGACAGCTTCACCAGATTTGGAAATTATGGCCGACTCTCCACCGGCCAGAGCCGAGACTTTGGCCAGAATCGGACTGTTGGTATCGACATGGTTGATAAACAGCAGATTACCAAAGGTGTAGGCGAAAAATATCGTGCCCAGGATACTGATGCCCATATACAGGACAAAGACTCTCTTTCTAAACATGCTCCACAGCAGCGTCATGGCAGGAATGGCGGTTACCGGCCCGCCGATAAGGAAAGCCAGGGCGGCGCTGTTATCCATCGTTCCGGGCAAGGATGCCTTGATATGATAGAGAATGCTCGAAGCACTGATCTGGTGTAAGAAAAGCGGTATACTGCCTACGGTTACCCAGATAACGCTTAAAGTTCCCCCGTGGCCGAACAGACTTTGAATGTAGGTATGAGGGATATACCTTTCCACCACGCAGCCGACGGCAATGCCCACCAGAACATATTTTCCGATCAGCCAGAACATCTCCGTAGTTTTGGCCAGAAAGATGATCAGCTTGTTTTTCGTTTTCCGGGCTATCCGGTTGCTCATCTTCTCATTGCAGGTGCAGCGAAGCCGCTCGTCAGGATAGTCCGGATCATGAAAATCACCTTCCGGAATACCTCCGTCAAGGAATAAATCAGAGGCCTCAAATCCCAGTCTGCTGACGAGCAGGGTGACAACTCCAGCCAATACCCCCATCAGAAAGGCCACCAGGGTCCGGACAAGAGCCCAGTGCATTCCCAGGTCATTCAGCGTCAGGAAAAAGGTCGTCGGGCTCATCAGGGGTGATGAAATGAGAAGCGCCATGGCCGGTGCCAGAGGAAGACCGGCAGCGAGGAGAGCAACCACTGTGGTCAGGATGCCGCAGGAACATAAGGGGCTGAAGACGCCAATAAAGGCAGCCAGAAAAATCCCGCTGTATTTATACCGGATCAGCACTTTCCGAAGCCGGATGTGGAATTTGTAAGTCCTGATATAGCCGGCAATGATAATACCGATGAGAAAGTAAATAAATACTTCCTTAAGCTCCATCAATATTCCATGCCGGTCGATAATGAGAGACCAGAGCTCTTTTCCGAAGGAAAGAACCATCGACTGCCGGTGGTGAACCCAGACATGCCAGGTAACCAAAAGGAGTCCCATCAGGATCAGCGAGCCGAGTGTCCAGTTCACCGTTCTCTTTGTTTTGCCATGGAGCTCACAACTTTCCCTTTTGCTCATCTTGCCATCCTTACCATAAGTCCTGCTGAAGAATTAAAATGGTTATTAACCGCCCGAAGCCTGGACGGTTGTCGATATTTCAAAGTTGAAGGTTTCATGGATAATAGACAAAGGAAAATCATTTTTCTTGCACTCTCACTCCCTAGCCATTAAATTAATCAGGATATGTACCAAGATAACCTTTGCTCAGAATCCACGGCAAATACAATCTTGGCTCTGTTTCCAGCAATTTTGGTGCCTGGTTCATGCTGCCGTAAAATCCTTGGAGCAGCAAGCCCGGGGATATACTACCCGGGGATATAGGGGATATACTATATGACAATATGAGGAAGCAATATGATCTACCGGCTTATTGTCATGTAAGGAGCCCCTTTCCTGGCATCCTGATTTCAGGTTATCAGCTTTTCCCTTCACTATTTTAAATTATTGCAACACTGATGCCAAGAGGATAAGTTAATTTTTAGCCAATTTTATTCCGATGTATTTTTTGTCCCTTTTGTACTGATTATAACTGAATGTTTTAGGATAATTAAGCACCTGATACCCATATCTTCAAGATCATGGTTCTTAAAAATATTTATGGCCATAAAGTCACCATTGACGATTCCCTCCAGGCGGTAATTTTTTTGATCCCTGGGAGGAGTGGCTTATGAGTTATATTTTCCAGGTCATCAATTTTATGTTCTTTTCGACGTAGATACTACATAAATTTAGTACCTGCAAAGAATATTGATTTTTATATCTATCTTACCATATTTTATACTATGGTATATATATCATTTATACGAGCGATTGAAGCCGACCTTTCCCTTGTAGTCAATTATCAATATATTTTATATAATATAAAAAATGGTTCAATAATTTCATGGAAAAAATAAAGTTGATACAATGCATCATCATATGTAAAAATTTGCATAGTACGCAATTCCATCTGCCTCTGGCGCAAGACCTGGCAGCAGCAGTAAAAAAATGCCATTCCGGAAAACAAAATTCTTTACAAAGAAGGGGAGAGTGTGTATAATCTGCTCTTACATTTACTCAATAAGAAAAGTCCCCATCGTCTAGCCCGGTCAAGGACATCGCCCTTTCACGGCGGTAACGGGGGTTCGAATCCCCCTGGGGACGCCTTTGTGATATTTTTCAGATACCTCTTTTCTTTAACCTTTCCATCTCATTTCAACTCATTCGATACCAGGCAGGATTGTGCAGGGTGCTTCTCATGTGTGTAGAAATTTGCACACTGCCTTGAGATTTCCCCGGCGGTGAGATACGCAAGAGAAACCTCTGGATAAATTCCTCCCTTCCTGATAAAATGATCTTCTCCGGGAAAGTATTCCACAAGGCGACTTTCACCACAGAACCAGACACAAGCTCAGGGACAAGACGACCATCATGCCGATGAGAGCAAAAGCGCTTACTCCACAAGGGAAAAAACTTATTGCAGGAATTTTCTTCCTGGCATTTTCCCTCGCAGCCCGTGCGGGCACCAGCAGGGATATCTTTGTGCCGGAAGATTTTCCTACCATTCAGGAGGCCATTGAGGCTTCGGAATTCGGAGATTCAGTCCGGGTCAGGCCCGGCATTTACTATGAACGGGTTATTATCCGGGAAGGCATCTCACTGGTAAGCGACAGCGGACCTGAGGGCGAAAGACTGATCAAGGGCCCCGGTGAGAAGCAGGTCCTTCAGCGGGCACTCAAGACCATTATCGATGGATCCAAACTCGATCCTCCGGATTATCTGGTGAGCTTTCAAAAGGAAAGCACCTCTCCGATGAAACTCGATGGCTTTACCATCCGCAACCTTCCGACCAGGACTATCGATAAGCTGTACCTCGTGGAGGTACGGGGCTGCTCTGCGGAGGTTATCAACAATATCGTCTGTCAGAACCACTCGAAGGGGAAGGGAGGGGGCATGCTTCTGACAGGATTAGGCCCTTCCATGGGTTCCCCTTTGGAAACTGTGGCCAAACCGACTGTTCGTAACAACGTTATCTATGATAACTTCGGTGCAGGTATTGCCAATGGACCAAACTCGATGGCTCTTATCGAGGATAATGAGATTTTCAACAATCATTTCCAGCAGGCCAAAGATACAGAACAGGATGCGCCTGGTATTGGTATCAGGGAATATGCCAGGCCCCGGATCATCCATAATCTCTGCTATCAGAATGGGAGCGGGATTGGCGGGCTCGATCTGGTCACTCACGATCGGCCGATCGTGATCCAGGACAATATTATCCGCCACAACTGGCGGGCCGGGATCGGCCTGACCGGAATCAACGATCGGCAGAAAAATATTACCGTCTCAATAGAGGGAAATGAAGTGTACGGGAACCTCAAGGCTGGAGTACGGCTTGAAAGTATTACCGAGTCTAACCTGAAAGCCAATCAGATTCACCATAACCTGAGAGCGGGCATAGCCGTGCATGGGGGAGGAATCACCCGGATCATCCAAAATACTATCTCCGGAAATCTTTCCGCCGGCTTAGTCATAGATACCCGTGAAGCCCTGGTCAGGCACAATATGATTTACCATAACCTGACCACGGGCATTACGGTCCTGCCTCCGTCCGAGACCGTGGAGAAATAGCCGATGCTCATGAACAGAAGAGGGCTCATCTTCCTGCTTCCGGTCTGGCTCTGCTGGCTACTTTTCTCCTGTCAGAAAGCCCTGTTCAGGCAGCGGAACCTGTTCGTTCCGGATGAATTTCCCACCATCGAGAAGGCGGTGAAAAATTCAACCTCCGGAGATACCATTGTCGTCAGCCCGGGAAAGTATTCCATTTCCCCGGCAGGCATCCATATTACCCAAAAAAATCTGACTCTTCGTGCTGCTTCAGGTGCCCAGGAAACGGTTTTGACAGGAACGGGAGACAGACCGCTCATCTCATTCGGAAAGGAAAGTCAGGCCATCCTGGATGGTTTCACTCTCACCGTTTCAGCACCTGATCCCAATAAGCCCTGTCCACTCCACGGAGGGGGAATTTATTGTGCCCCTTACTCATCTCCCACCATTATCAATAATATCATCGTTAATCAAAAGGCTCAATTCGGAGGGGGAATTTATTGTGCCCACTCCTCAGCTCCGAAAATCCTTCACAACACCATCGCCAATAATCAGGCCGGAGTCTGCGGGGGAGGAATATTTTCTTTCCATGCCTCTGCCAGGATCGTACAGAACCGGTTTTTCCGAAACACTGCCTGCTTTGGAGGAGCGATATTCTGTGATACCGACAGCTCGCTTATTCAAAACAACATCCTGGCCGAAAACAGAGCCTCGCATTCCGGCGGAGGATGCAGCCTGATCGATTCTGCGGCGGCTGTGATTAATAACACCTTATCCCGCAATACTGCCCTGTTCGGGGGAGGCATCTTCGGATCAGCCGGGGAATTTCAGCAGATCAATAATATCCTCTGGGCAAACCAGGACGACCTTTGCCTCGTCGATTTCAAGATGACATCCCGGCCCAGATTTTCCAACATTGCCGATGCCGATTATCTGGGGGTCAATGGGAACATTGCCCAGGACCCATTGTTCATCGACCCCAATCAGGGAGATTACCGGCTGAAAGCCCAATCCCCCTGCCGCCACAGCGGTGATCCGCAAAGTATATACCATGATCCCGATGGTTCCCGAAATACCATAGGCGCGTATGGCGGGCCGGAAGCTTTTCAATAAGGTAATCCTGGCCAGGTGAACCTGAAAGCCCGATTCGGGCAAAGAAGTCAGAAGGCAGAAGTCAGAATGGATCGACAATGGGCTTCCAGATGTCACCGATACAACAGCCCGTCGTAGTTGTGAAGTTAACCCCTCGACTTCCTCTTTGGGGAAATTATTACTCTAGCGGTAAACAGAACCCTACCCCTGTGGTTATAAGAGAGAACAGGCGGGGTCGGCGAACCCCGCCTGTTGAAATCTTCATTCTTCGCATATACTCTCAATAAAGCCGGTCGATAGGCCCGGTTAATTCCATGCCTCTGCCTTCGTAGCGGGCGGGTTTGCGGCCGAAGCAAAAGCCCATGGTTTCATAGAGGGCTACCATGTCCAGGTTAACATGCCGCTGCTTGATGACCTCCTCGGTTTTTTGATAAAGGATGGTCCTCCCTTTAACCCCGCAAATCGTCACTCCGGAGATTCCCTGCTTCAGCAGCAGCACCGCACCGGCCCCTGCTTCCTTGCCAAAGTTGACATCGTAGGATGAGGATTCACCGGACCGCACCAGGTGGCCGGGAGTGACGCTGCGGACTTCGGGTATCTCGTAAACTCCCTCTACATACTGGCCGCTGTCCTGCATAAACTTTTTGATCCTGGGGTCAGTTTTCAGCCTTTTTTCCAGTTCCTGGCAGACGTATTTTGCCGCTCCGGCCAGTTTCTTGTGTCCGAAAGCGTCAACTCCGGCACTCTCGTCAACGATTTCTTTACCCGAAGCATCGGCCAGCCCCTCGGCCACGACAACGGTATAGGTTCCGGCCCTTACGTCATTTTCCAGGATGCGCCGGGTAAAGGTGGAAAACATATGCTGGTAGAGAATGTCAAAGTCTACCGGGATCTCCGGAATCAGGATGGCGTCAGCTTCTGCAGCCACTCCGCCCCGGAAGGCGGTATGACCGGCATATCTGCCGAAAACCTCGGTGACGACAACCCGGTTATGGGTTCTGCCCGTGGTTTTGAGATCCTGCACAAACCGGCTGATCCGGTTGATAGTCGAATCTCCCCCCACGGAGTAACTCTGCAAGTCCAGGTCCATGGTCTTTGGCGCATGGATGCAGGAGATACCCTTTCCCGCCAGGTCCACCAGCACGCTGCCGGTATCATCTCCTCCACTGATAACCAGAGCGTCGATTCCAAAGCGCTGCAGCCCCTGTTTTATCCGGTCATATTTGTCAGGATCCTTGATTTTTTTTATTTTTACCCGTGAATGGCCTGCCTCTGATCCGGCGGGATAGGCTTCGAATCGGTCCAGGCGGTTTGGGGTGAGCGTAACCAGGCTTTCGAAATTCACCAGGTTATAGAGTCCCGCATACCCATTCGGAACAATTACCGCCTCGATTCCCAGGGAATTAGCCATCTGGGCAGCACCTTTGACTACCGCGTTCAGGCCGCCACAATCACCACCACTCGTCAGAATGCCGATTTTCCTGATTTCAGCCATGCTTTTTCTCCTTTTTTGCCAACGATAAAATAATAACTGCCGGGAAATACCGACTATGAAATTGGGTGATTAGGGTAAAAGTTTGACGATCAGCGAATAAATACTGTGCTGCTGTTACAGCACAATACATACTGTGCCGTTGCTAAAGCACCTGGATAATCTGTGGCATAAAACGTTCTGTTGATTTTCGGCGGCGGTCGAAAAACCGGATGCCGAAAAAAATTCCAGCCATGACACTCAGCCCGGCCACGGCAGCGAAAAGCTCCGATGCCCGGTCGGACACAACAGGGGTCACAAGCGCCTTTCCGGCGATGGATCCCAAAATAAGCCCTGCCAGGGGGAGGAGATAGAGCAAAAACGATGCAGCCAGGACCGACCCAGGGGCGACAGACAATTGCACGCGCTGGCCGACCCTGGCCCCGGCACTGTTGCGGGCTTTGACGATTATCGTCTGATCAGGCCCGATGTGACAGAATCCCGCCGACGGGCAGTGCGCACAACCAGCGCTGCGTACAACCCTGACCAGGGCATAGGGTCCCTCAACTGATGTTACCATTCCTTCCTCGGCAGACATCTTTTACTCCTGAGAACCTGCCCACCCATGAGCTTTTCTCTGTGCCTCTGTGTCTTGAGTGGTGTCCTTTGTATTTGTTTTTGTTTTTATTTTTGTTTTTGAGGACATCCTCCTTATCTCCAGCGAGAGTTTCCCTCAGGCGACTTACTGAAGCTCTCATCTTTGGCATGGCGGACCCGGCTTTTTTTCGCTGCTCTCTGCGAATCAGTCATCCCCTGCACCAGTTGAGAGATCGTTACGATCTCATAGCCCTTGGCGCGTAATCCGTCGATTATCCCCGGCAATTGGAGGTAAACCTTGTCCTGATGGGGACGGTTTGTACTGAAATGCATCAACACGATCCCCCCATTGGCTCCGGATTCCGTACCCTTGCCGAAGTTGACAATCTGGTTGCGAATCTCCTCTGCCGTATGATACCTGCCTGAATTCGTATCCGCTACCCAGTCCATACTGTCCAGCCCATTCTCCCAATCCCGTCCGCAGGTCCATGAGACATGAACGTATCCCAGCTCTTCAGCCCACTTGCGGATATCCAGATTGGTCTCTCCATAGGGAGCACGCCAATAGGGGCTCATATGCCTGCCGGTCAGGTGGTAAAAGGCCTCCTCTGCCCTTTTCAGCTCATGGTGGAGAAATTCCCGATTGACTCCGGGAAGGCAGGTGGTGGACCGGCGATTCTCGATCCTGGTGAGGTGAGGATGGGTATCGGTATGATTTGCGACCTCATGGCCTTCCTCGACTATTCTCCTGACAATTTTCGGGTTTCGTCGAATAAATTCGCCGGTCAAAAAAATGGTTGTCCGGATACGCTTTTCTTTCAGGATATCCAGGATAACCGGGGCGGCATCCGCATTCTCCCCACTGTCAAAGCTCAGGCAAATCCTGGCCTGGTCCATGTTTCCCCGATTGATATCGAGGCCCTTTTCCATAACCTGCGAGGTCGCCGTATCGACAACCAGCTCCAGGGTATTGGAATAGCACCAGCCTCCATCCGCAGTAATCAGCTTGGCCTGCAAAACGTTCCTGTTCCTCTCCAGGCCAATCCGAGGGAAGAAAAACCGATCTCCCCTGCACGGTACAGTATCACACAATCGATCATTTTTGTAAAGAGCAATGATACTGTTTGGTGGAGCATTGCCGTAAATATCAACAATATAGACAGGTTGCTTGATACGATTAGGCGCAAGACCGATATGAAAATTGGAACATATTTCATCCATAACAGCATCGTCTTGCGTTGATTTGCCGGCAGCCTTTGCCGGAGAGCTCATCTTTGCCTTTCCCTTGGACGGGCGAGTTGCCGCAGGCTCTTTCTCTTTTGAATCCAAAGTTGTATTCTGGCCGCTGGCGGGAATTGCCGCAGGCTGAGAAGCTGCCCTGGGCAGAGGAGTATGCTTTTCCTCGGTCGATGCGGAATGCAGGAGGAGTGCGCCTGCGCCAACGATAAGCATGAACAGGAGGAAGGTTGAGTATTTATTGAGATGTTCAACTTTTGTGCGCAGGTAAAGATTGTGCCTGAAAAAAACCCGCTGGCTGTGCAGCCGGATATTCTTGAGCTGGAAGAGAGTATGACATTTCCGGCTGCAAAACGATTGATCTTTCACCCTGATTTGACAATCCTGGCACAGGGATTTCCAGCAATACTGGCACCGCCCCTTTGCTTGTCTTTCCGGATGATTTTCGCAATGCATGGATGTTATGTGCTTTTTACTCTCATCATAAAAATAGGTCAAAATTCCCGGCTACTACAATTATGGTTCCTGCAATTTTCGTGCCTTCACTTCAGCCTCTCCTAACAAAAATTGCAGTTGAGCGACCTGCTGATTGGCATTCTCGACCAAAGACTGCTGCTGTGCCAGGGTGTCAAGTTTTACCTTGAGATCCTCCGCCATCAGATCCAGGTTTCTCATCCGATAATCAGCATCGTCAATCAATTGAACATTCTTCAGAATAGTTCCCATCTTCTCGTGAGTATCGGCAATCAAATCGTGAAGACTCTTCAGCTTGGCACCGACCTCATCCACCTTCTCGCTTTCGGAAAGCAGATTTTGCATCCTTGCCCGGATGTCCTGTGCCAGCAGCCGTACTTCCTGAATTTCACGGTTGGTCCTCTCGATCACATCTTTTCCGCCTGATATTTTTGCCAGGTTTTCATCAATTCCCTGGGATAGCTCCTCCAGAGTTCCGATCTTTCTCTCCAGCTCGGAGAGGGCGGCTTTGCGGCTGGTAAGCGTATCGATTTTATGCTCGATATCCCGGTGCAGTTGAGAGAGATTTTGCAATTTATTTTCCATCTTGTCAATATCTATCATTCCATTCAAAACCCGGCCCACCCCTTCTTCCATCTGCCGCAGCAGATCCCGGAACTGCCCCCGGTGGCCCTCCGCTATTCCCTGGGCCTGGGTGCGCCAGTGTTCGAGGTCATTGATTTTATGGTCAATCGCCCCAAAGAGACTGGATATCCTGGTCTCATTTTCCACCATCTCAACATGAATCCGCTGGACTGCATCCTTATTCCGGTTGATTTGACTCACCATCTGCCGTATCTCTTCAGCCTGGGTCTTCAGCTCTGCCAGTTGAGCAGCCTGTTCCTGAATCTGCTCTCTCTCGGCCTGCAATTCGGTGTTCCTGATCTGAACATCCTCGATAATGACTTTCAGGGCATTCAACCCCTCTTCGGCCTTCTCGACTTCGGATTTATTCTGAAGAACAACCCCGATCCGGGTTTCCAGCTCGTTACTGAGCTGGCTCAGCCGCAGAATCCGGTTCTCCAGATTCTGCACCAGGGCCTGCCGGTGTTCCAGCCGCCCCATCTTTTCATTCAGCTCGCCGGAGAGGGTGACCAATTTCTCCATTTGCTTGCGGGCATCTTCAATGTAATCGATCTGCTCGATGATTTCATCTTCCGTCCTGGACAGGTCTTCGGCCAGCTTTTTAATGTCCTGGATCTGGGATTCCAACTGGCCCAGCTCGGACCGTTTGTTTTCCAGATCGTTCATTCGATCCTCGATATCCATAAGGCTGGACGTCAGGGTTTCCACTTTGCTTTCAATCCGCTCGATCAGCTTGCTTTTCTCCTGGATCTTCTCTGCCTCGGATTGCATGTTGTGAGCCAAAAGGTCTATTTCCAGTAACTGGTTTTTCACCTCTTTAATGATACCCTTCTGATTGAGCACCTCTTCAAATTCCCGCTGCAGGTCCTGCAGTTCCTGATTCACCTGCTGAATCTGATCGTTCACCCGCTGAATGTCAGTCTGGAGGGCAAGAATTTCATCTCCTTTGCGTTCCGCATCTTCCAGCCGGGAATGCAGGTAGTCGATCCTCCCGCTCAGGTTGTTCATAACAGCCCGTGTCTCATTGAGCTCCCGGGTTTTATTGCTGATTTCCGTTGACAGGTTCTGGAGCTCCTCCATCCGTCCGGTAACAGCGGCCAGAAATTCCTTGGCCTCGATAACCTGCCTGGTCTTGAGGTCTATCTCGTTGAACATGGATTCGAGCCGCCAGATATTCTTTTCCGTCTTTTTAATTAATTTATTCTCTTCGGCCAGTTTGTTGATCTTGGCTTCCATGTCCCAGAACAGGACATTGAGTCTTCCCGCTTCCTCATTGGCCTTTTCCACAATCAGCCGCTGCTGGGAAAGGGTATTCATTTTGGTTTTAATGTACTCGCCCAGGGAATTCAAACTGTCGAGTTTTTGCCGGGTGGATTCGTAAAGCTTTCGATCTCTGTCCAGCTCTTCGGCCTTTTGCCGCATATCGAAAGCCAGAGATTCATATTTGGCGACCTGCTCGGTAAAATTCTTCATTTTAGTGAGAGCATCCAGCCGCTCCTGCTCCATGCCCTGAAATTCACTGCGTAACTTTTTCGTCAGGGAGGAAAACTGGTTGGCCTCTTCCACTGCCAGGTCAATATCGACCTTGCGGTCGGAAATCTGAGCCATTTTCTCCCCCAGATCACGGGTTTGGGTCTGTAAAACATCAACCGTCCGGCCAATATGCTCGGCAGCCTGCTGAAACTGTCCGACCTCTTCCTTCATCTGGTTGAAGACCTGGGCCTGGCCGCTCAGCTCATCGAATTTTTCAGACAACTCGAGAGCCAGGGTAGTAAAACTGTCCAGTTTCCGATTGACCTCGTCGATATTTTCCCGAAACCGCAGGACCTCGGTAATTTTCTTCTCCGTGGATTGAGACAAAAACTGCAGGGTCTCGACCCGCTTTTCAACCCGCAGGATCATCTCACTGTTTTCACAAAGGCTGGCTATCTGCATCCGGATCTGATTCAGCAAGGCCTCCAGACCTTCCCGCTCTTTCCTGGACTCCTCCAGCATATGACCCAGAATAGCCATGTTCTCGGCAAGGATTGATTCTTTGTTATCGCTTCGAAGCATAGACTGGCTTTGTATATCCTTATGCATTTCCTTCTCCCAAAAATGGTAAAATCGTCCAGGAACACTCGACCTGGCAGTAATTCCTGCAAACTACTCTGGCAGCCTGTCGAAAGACCCCGTGGAATCCCTGGGATCGTGCTTTTCATCCTGCCGTGAATGAGAGCTAGAGTAATAGGAATAATAAGTGATCAATCGTCTATCTTTATATTATCATCTAAGCCCAATTCACGTAAAGCGATTTTGGTCTCTTCGATCTTTTGCTCTGAGATGCCCTCATCAGGAGCGACCTCTACTTTTAAGGTTAACTTTAGACCTTTGCCCACAGCAAACTTAGAAAGAACTTTGGTGTAAAAGTTCATCCATTTCTGTGGCTGGACATCTCCGGTCCAGGCCAATCTTGCGGCACCAGCTCTTGGCAAAGGCGAAGGTGTAACGGTAGCATTTCCTCCCCTCGGTTGTACCCCGGTGAAATCTGATAAATTGCCGGGCTCAGGCGGGACTGGAGGTCCCGGAGGCCATGCATAATTAGGAGTAGGTGTATCAGGTGAAGAGGATGTTTTTTTCGTGCTTAAGCAGGTTTCTGCAACCTCCTTGGTGATGATGAACATATCATCTGATATCTCCACTTCGTGAGCAGTCAAGCTTTTATTGTAAATAAATGGATTATAATCACCCATCCCTGTCTTACCAACATAAGCCAGCAAACCGTTACTTACCCCCCTGGCGATGGTGTCTTTAATTATCTCAGGCTTAAGAAGCCTTGGGAATTGTGGTGAAGCGTAGAACATATCCCGAACGGACTTCGTGCTCCACTCCGTGAAAGCGGGAGGCCAGTTTGCTATCAATTTAAGGGGGCTATACCCTTCTGTTATCTCATCTTCCTGCCGTAGCCGGTTCAGGATAAAGGTAACTATGGTATCGGCTGCACTGGAATGAACCAACCCGAGGTCTATGGGGCGCATGGTGTTATCTTTGCCCAAAAATAATATGTTCTTATAGGTTCGCCAGACGCATTCCCTGAGGTCTCTTTGCGCTTTCTGGTGGCTTTCAAACAATTGGCGTCTTTGCCCCTCATCAAGACGATGGGACTCTTCCTCATCCCGAATGTCCTCCCAGGCAAGAGCTTTTCTCGCCTCATCGCGGATGGTACTGGCTCCGTCCGGAATACACCAAATCAAGGCGCTTTTATAGGTTCTGGCTGAAGTACCATACTCTCTGGTCATGGTATCCACCCAATCGGTAGTCTTCCTTTCATCCTGCATTACCTGGTCAGGGGCAACAATTATTAACGTCAAGGCAGGCCGGTCAGGGATCTGGATGCTTTTTTCTGGGAAAAAGACTTGCTCTACGATATTTGATCCGCAGGTGAATACCTTCTGTATCTCATTGCGTACCCGCTCATCGATCTTCGACGACTGGATGCTGGCCCTCCGGTCAGCCAAGATTTTATTCAGGTTCTTTAAAAAGCTAAAGCGGTACTTATTTCGCTCCACACAGAGAAAATAACAGGTGTTGCTCAAGGCTTCAAGAACAGTCTCCACATTGCCGATATCCAGTCCTGGTTCAGCTACAGCAATACGGATCTCAGGTACAGTGGCTTCAGCCTTCATTTGTCCTCCATTCGATTCGAAAAAAATGGCTGTAGCTGCTTTCTTATGAAGGCAGGCTTTTTTTATGGTATCCACTGCTTCCTTATCAAGACGGACAGCATGAGAATCCTGCTTGCCGCAAATGTCTGTGGTGACAGCAGTTTCAAACTGCTTGAGGTCACCACCCAATTGCTCGAGTAGGGCTGGACGAAACAGCATTGAATCATCGAGCGGGGCTGAACCAAGGCCAATGAGGGAATCCCCATATGTTCTCTTATACCCTTCCTGGTAAGCCCTGGAAACCCATATGGCTAAAAGCCTCAAGATTCCCCGTGTCTGTTGAAAACGGGGTAATGCCTGCCACTTCCGCTCAAAGACTGAGAGCAATACCGGGTGGAACGGGTAGGTAGCTTCGAATGCTTCCCTGGCATGGTCAACAGGAAACCAGCTTGGAATCTGCAATCGATGGTCAACAATCCACTCTGCATATTCGCTGCAGGTTTGCTTCGCATCCCTGCTGAGTAAAACTTTCCCATCGCTGCCTACCGCTTGTAGTTCCCACTCAAATAACCGGCGACGAATAATCTCCGATGTTTCGCTCTCCGCAGACATAATTACCGCCTTGCCAAGACGGTCCAGCATCTTCTTGATACGCTCATAATCCAGCTTGTCTTCAACGGTCATCTCCAATTCTTCAGATGCAGGTACAGACACTACCAGGACAATAGTTTTTTCACCACGAGCAGTCTCTGACAAATTATGAAGAAAATCATAAAACTGTACTGACAGGCCGCTTTTGCGATTCCGGCTGACATAGTTCATCAACTCGTCCATAAGGATTAAGCAGGGCCGATCCTGGGGAAGTATTCTGCGGATTACATCTCCTGCCGGAGCAATCATCTGTTTTTCGTGCTCAGCCACAAGAGCAAAGGCTTCCTCGCCACCAAGCTGATAGGCAATTTCACCCCAGGGAGTTTTCCGAATTGGTCTTCCGTCATGGCCGCCGCGGCCGGTTAAGGAATCGAATTCCGTACCGACAAATACGGCCGTAGCTGCCCTGGGCACACTGTTTATCCCTGCCTTGGACAGTATTTTATTCACCCCGGGCCAGCTATTGGCATCTGGTCCGCTCTGGGCCAGATGATAGAGCAAAGTCAATGCGTGGGTTTTCCCGCCTCCAAATTGGGTAGCCATATTAAAAACAGCCGAGGCTTCAGTTCTCTCACCGGATAATCGTCGAAGAGCTTCAGAAGCAAGGGCTGTTAAATTTTGGGTCAGATAGGTACGTTCAAAAAACTGTCTGGGATTTTGATATACACCCGGCGCTCTTCCATCCCGAACCTGGTCGAGATGAACGGCAAACTCAGCAGCATCGAGAGGCTTGCCTTCACATAAATCTTCGCGCGGTGTAACAACCTTATACCAGGGTCTCAGGTTCATATTTCATTCTCCGTTAAAATCCTAGCCCTTTTTTGCGAGCCAAGACACCGTCTACCCACCGCTTTTCATCACAATGAGCCGGGTAAAGAGCTGACAGTGCCTGGGCCAATCGCCAGAAGCGTTGATCGCGGCCTACACCCTTTTCCACTAAAAACCGTTTAAGGGCTTCACCCCGCCCTGCGGCAAAAAGGATCATGCTTTGATGAATGCGGTCGAGGATGGTGATGCCGAGTTTTGGTACATTCTTTTCCCCCCAGCCTCCACTTTCCTCTTCAACCTCATCAAGGGTGACAAAAAGAGCAAGTTGTCTCGTTTTTTTCTTCTGCTTTTTTGCCTGGGGAGCCTTATCTTCATCCTTGCCAAAAAGATGCCTTGTCCGTTCCGATACCGGCATGAGTCGAGCCTTATCCCCTTTTACTTCCACTATGCTTGTCAAATGCTCCAGGTGGGCTCCAAGACCCTGGGCGATTTTTCGAGCCGCGTCATACTCAAGGACAAAGCCGCTTACTTTAATTCCAGTGGCAGGTGATTCTTCATCCTCGGTGTCGTCTTCTTGTCTTTCATTAGGGACAGATTTAGCCTTACCATTGCCATTTCCGTTTCCGTTCCCGTTTACACCGGTCGAGAGGGTCCACAGCCACATGGCCGTGAGCCGGGCATCTTCTTCAAATCCGGTGGCATCTGCTCCCTTAAAGATCATATTCAAGGCTTCCCTGGAAACAGTAGCCCAGACGTGTTCGAGATATTCTCTGAGTGTCACTTGTTCACCGCTGGCCTTCTCTACCCTTGAATATCGAGAGAAGATTTCCAGGGCTGGACCAAGACAAGCGAAAATGGCGTCGGCACCGACGACACCTTCGGCGGATAGACGGGGCATCCATTCATGGATGCGGGTGGGAAGTTCTGCGAGGATGTCACGCCAATCGCCGATGTCGGCGGGGTGGAGGAGATCGTTGAGTTTTTGGCGGGGACGGCAGACGAGATGAACTGAAGACATCAAACGAGACTGCCCGATACCAGCAACTTTTGTGGCCATTTCAGTATCGATTGGCCACGAGCCTGTAATTATCCAGCCAGCATCCATCATTGCCTGTAGTTGAGCCTCCCATCCAGATGTAGACTTATGAGCGAAGACAACTACGCCAATGCCGCCTGGGGATAGTATTCGCTGCCCTTCCGACATTGCCTGTGTCATCTTTTTAAGGTAGAAATTTACATCCTTGATACCAACACTCTCGACAGGTGTTGGCTCAACAATTATCTCTTCGGCTTTTGGAGTTAGTGGGGATTCCCACTGTTTTCCATTTAAGGTTCTTCTTAACCAAACATAAAAGAAGTCACTTAAATCTGCATAGCTGATCATGTCGTAGTAGGGTGGATCTGTAAAAAAACATTGAGCTGCACTATCGGGTAAAGGGTGCGCGGTTGCAGAAGAGCATTCAATTTGGCCAACCGACCAGTTACAGCCAATATTGGAAAGTGTCTTTACCAATGTATCAAAAAAAACTTTGAATGAACCACTCGAAATGCTTAAAGGCACTCCTTCTGCAAAGTCCCATACCATTGGGATTGCTTGTCTTCCAAAAAGATGTCGAGGACATTGCGCAATAGGTTCCCATGCATTTAAAGAATTTCCCAAGTCAGCCTGTTTATCCAATACTAAAGCTAATAATGACTGTATTGCTGAAGCTAATCCTTTTTCATGGTTGGTTGCTACCTTTTCCCCTGCTTTATGTACTAGCCGCGAAAAGGTTGATAGCATAAGTGCTTGACGGGGCGTAAAAACATCTCCCCATGTTTCCATCCCATAGAGTGGAACCCGGTTAACAGAATGAGGTAATGGATTAACCGGCTCATTGGGCAAAAGTGATAATTGGCCTACATGCGCTTTATCACGCTGTTTTAGTTCTTGAGCTGCATTCTTAAGAATTTTTATATCATAATCATTAGGTAGACGGTAAAATCGTCCCTGCTGACCCACTCGAGTTGTTACTATACAAAGTAGCACTGCATCTGCTGTCCCACCCTTTCTCTCTTTCAATTGCCGCCGCACCGAATCCACTTGAGTAGTAAATCCACAGCAAGGACAAGTAGCAGACCCACGACGAACCGTCCCATCTTTTATATCCTGGGCTTTAGCGTTCTGGATTATCTCGAAATCCACACGTTTTTCTCTTTGATTTGGAACCATCCGCAGCGCTACAGACCTGCTCCCCTTCTTAGCCAACCACAGGGACCTTATCAATGGCACCTCCGCTCCACACCCTGGCCCTTCACACCTAATAGTCCTCGCCCAAAGGTAGGCAATAGGCGTAGCGCCATCCGGATCTTTGGGGTAAAACTCGGCCAATTCTTTTTCCGCTTCCTTTTTTATCCACTCACCCCATTTGCGAACTTCATTAGCTAACTGCTGGCCATACTTTGGGATGTATTCCAGCACTACCTTATTGAGAAGCACAGCAACAGGATTTAGATCACTGGCAAAAGCATCCGCTCCTACTCTCAATGCTTCCAGGGGAATAGACCCGCCCCCGGCAAAAGGGTCCACCACAAGAGGCTTTGTTCCCGGCATGCCGCCCAATGCCTCATGAGCGGTTTGGGTTAAGGCCCTGCTGGTTTCCAGATATTCTCCTCTGGTTGAATTGTCCCAGTTGGAAAAATCGGCTATGAAATCAAGCAGTGCATATCGCAGCTCCAAGTTATCGTTAAATTTATCAGGGTTTTTCTGAAAGCCTATAAATCGCTTGAGACTTTCGGGGCTCAATAATGCGCGGTAATTATTGGCCCATTTTCGTATCCACTCCTTTGCTGCTTCCCGGAACGAATCAGGACAAAGAGGGTCTGCCGGATCTGGCCACAGGGCTGCACATATCACCGCACGGCAGGCTGCGAGTGGCCGTCGCGCCCACCAGATATGGAGGGTGGAGATATGCCCATGCCTTATGCTTTTTTCCCTGCGGGCATTTTCAGAAATCCGCTTGATGGGAAGATCCACTTCGATTAATCGCTTGGGGTATCGATTCAAACCGCATGCTCCCTGAGAATTTACTTATTTTTCTAGTTCTTCAATAATTTTTTCTATTTTTTCTTTTAACTCAGGAATCTTGTCCTGTATAGCATCCCATACAATATCCCAGTTCACTCCAAAATAATAATGGATAATTTTATCTCTCATCCCAGCGATTTTTTTCCATTGAATGTCTGTGTATCTTTTTTTGAAATCATGAGAAAGACTTTTTACTGCTTCACCAATAATTTCAAGGCTTCTGGTGCAACCTCTTTTCAGTAATTCATGAGAGATAAAATCTTCATAGGTAAATCCGCTGGTTTCATGTAAGAGAAATTTTGTTTCATCCAGGATATGTTTAAGATACGGTAAGTTCTGCTTCATAACCACTTGATCTCTTTTTCTACGTGTGGTTGAATATAGGGACTCAAACTGCCTTTCGTTATAAGTTCTATCTTTCTACCAAATAAATCTTCAAGATAAAAAGCGAGATCCATAAAATTATCAAAACTGGGAGTTTCAAACTCGATAAGAAAATCTATGTCACTATTTTCTTTTTGTTCTCCTCTGGCATAAGAACCAAATAATCCTATCCTTTTAACTTTATACTTTCTCAAAATATCACTGTGCTCTCTCAGTGCTATGAGTATCCCTTCCTCTGTAAGTTCCTTGCTCTTCATTGTAAACTCCCAAAATGCTCAGTTCTCCCTTTGGGAGGGGAGCATTACCAGTTTGTCAAAATCGAATTTCTCGTTCTCCATCCAGATCACCTCTCGCACCCTGTTGAGATGGCATGATTGACGGTTACGGTGCATTGGTTTCTATACTCTTAACGAATGGGTAATCCTCCCTCGGCAGTCATGTTCAGAAATCCGCTTGATGGGAAGATCTACTTCGATTAACCGCTTGGGAAACTGAGTCAAGTTGCTCTCTCTTCTGGAATTTGCTGGGATTCTTTAATGATTTGATCGACTTTATGAGCTGCTGATCGAGCCTCATCCACACTGATATGCGGTTTCAGTTCATTAATCTTGCGAGCCCTGGTCTCGACATCTCCATCAAACTCATAAGTCACATAGAGTGCTGTAGCCAGACATTCAAGTTCAGTTACTTTCTTACTACCAAGTTTTTCTGCAATGAATTTTACCTGATTATCATATCTTTTCAAGGTCTTGGGAAAGCGATCCTTTAACAGTTCGCTTCCTTCATCCGGGAGGAGACTAGGGCCATAAGGGTAGGGCTGAGGCTGCAACCTAATTAGCGCGTCTGCCCTCATAGCTGTAATTTCATCATTCAGATCAAATGAAAACGGCCCATGTTTGTATAAGGTGAACTCAAAACCTAGCGGAACTCCTAGCATTTGTTGAAGGAAATAGGCTGCCTTTTGGATGTGTGTCTCCCCACACCAACTCCCATGATCCTTAAGGTTTTTGGCCAATGACAGGAGTATAGCAGCACGTTGTAATCTTTTCATGATTCTTCCTCCTCTTTCGGAGCGATTATAGTTTCACGATTTTCTTTTAACCAGTTCTCGGCCTTATCTCTATGTTCCGGAGAAATAAAAACATTCGCTACCGGACACTTTTTTTTCAATTCCTGTAATCAACCGCGAATGCACACGAATAGACGCTAATAAATTCTTTTGATTTGCCTTCATTATCGAGTCCTCTTTGTTCAGTTCGCGTTCATTCGCGTTCATTCGCGGTTGTTACCTCAAAAGTGTCCGGTAGAGAGTAAAAACATAGTCTATAGCGGCAACCGGTACATTCTTTAATGAATTCGATAGAGCCAATGACGAAATGATGCGCTCGTCTTTGGCTTGTATAGGGGTAATTACTCAGGCACAGAGCTTCTGTGCCTGAGTAGTTACTACTATTTTATGTATTCACATTCATGTGAGGGGATACACTTGTAGTCGATAGAGATTGCACTATTCATTCTTGCAGTTTTTCTCACCAAGTATCGCCTTGGCCCCCACATGGTAATGCTCAATCTTTACCAGAGGTTGCCAGCCTAAACGTACCGGGTCCTGAATGGTATGTACCTCTGGCATATCAGCGCAATTAAACACAACATAGAGCCAGTAATCTTCCCTGAGCCTCTGGGCAGTCTTATATTCGTTGGTTGTCATGGCCACATCACCTACTGCAGCCCGTCCCTTTACTTCAATGAATCGAACCTCGGTGGCTGTTTTCGGGTCTTCAGGGTGCAGTTTCCGGGAGATAAGATCAAAGCCCCTATCCTCATTTTCGACACTTTCAACAACCCAGCCACGGGCTTCTTCATGAGCGATAGCCTTTTGTACTGCGATCCTCTCGATTTCCTCATCGCGAACCATAGGAGCAATATCGGGTGTTGAACGCTCCGGATGAGGCAATACCCAGGCTCGTCCCTGGTGCTGAATATCAGAAATGGTGCAATGGCGCTCCTGCTGTAATTCCTCCCTGCGCCGCTCTAAGCGAGCGTTCAATATATCGATACGATCCTCGGTAGTTTTGATATTGGCAGACAGCAGGGGATTAGTCTCGCCGGATTGCTGGCTTTCCAGCAATTCCGCCATCCTTAAATTTTGACGATGGATCAATTCATTCAGGCTGATCTCCATATGGCGGGTTATGGTTTCGATTTCCTTCTCCCTTTGGGCGCTGATTTCATCGAGAAAAGGATGCAGGGCCTTCTCAATAAGAAATTGTTCGACCCGGCCACGGTCAGGCATGGCATCATCGTCTAAAGTTTTAGTACCGACAGGTGCCGGGGTTAAATCTAAAAAAATGGTGGGTTGCCGAACGGCCATCGTGCCGTCAAGATTGGTTTGAACTACAAAAAGACGCCGGTGAAGAATATTCCCACACCCATCACGGATCGCTGCTGAGAAAACATCCAATCGACTGGGCTCTTTATGGTGAAGATCAAAGAACACCGCACCCCGTCGAAGGTCATTCTGCACCTGATCCAGGACATCTTCTCTGACGCACTCAAATAAGGGGTGTCCCGGTGTTATCCACTCCAGGGTAGGATCATCGGTGAGGAGATTCTTATCAAAGACAATTTGTTTGTATTCTCGTCCCAGTTTGCCGAAACGTGCCTCAATCCGCTCGCCCACTGGCCAGAGCGTCCGGGGAATACGGCCGATTCGATAAATGTGTGAGTCTTTCTTTCCCATCTCTTTTCCCTTAGGGGAAGCAGCCTGGGATGTAAGGACCTTGGGATGTACGCCGACCAAAGGACCGGATTGAACAAAAAAATCCTCAATTACCTCGGGGACCAGCCGCCGCTCTTTCGCTTCTGCGGATTTTCCTACTATAGCTGAGAGATTCAGCTCTCGCTTGGCCAGTCCTTCCAGGGTGGAATGAGTGATCCTCCGGAACCGCTCAATATCTACCTGCTCAACAATACGATCCTTAATGACTTCCTCGGTAAGGTTATGAGCATACATATCACGGAGCATACGCTCAAGCTGATTCGAAGGAAAGACATCGCCGAGAACATTAAATATCTTGCCGGTACGCTTCGGATCAAGATCATCCTCAATACTTTTAATACGCTCAAACAGTTTGTGTAAAACACGGCCCTCGCGGGTATTGGTTGAAACGAAGTTAAAAATCAGGCAATCTTTTTCCTGACCGTAGCGGTGAATACGGCCCATGCGCTGCTCAAGGCGTACTGGATTCCAGGGGATATCGTAATTGATCATAAACCAGCAAAATTGCAGGTTTATACCTTCGCCTGCCGCTTCGGTGGCGACCATAATCTGGCTTTCCTCACGGAATTCACGCTCTGCATAGATACGGGTCCCCGGGGTATCCCGGTCGCCGATTTTCATGCCGCCATGAATCTGCGTGACCTCAAGTCCCCATTCACGCAGCTTTCCCAACGGGCGGTTATCTTTACCGTCACCAACCAGATAGTCGAGTGTATCTTTATGTTCAGTAAAGATGAGAAGTTTCATCTTCGGGTCATGAAATATCCCCTGTTTGGTAATGACTTCCTTGAGCTTTACCAGTTTGGATTCAATTTCCCTTTGCTCTAAAAGATATGCCTGGTCAATGAGTTTGGCGAGCTGCAAAATCTCTTCCTTGAGCGCAGGAGGATCGACCGATGCAACCACATTCTCTAATTGGGTAATGATTTCCTGTTGTTCATCTTCCGGAAGGTCATCGAAATCATCAGGAACTTTTTTGAGGATTTGTTCTTTTCGGTAGCCATCAGGATCAGCCAGGATCTTTTCTCGCTTGGCTTTCATACGCTCAAGGCTTCGGCGAACGGCATAAATGCTGGAAGCAAACCGGCGTTGCAGCATAGCCATAGTAAAGCCAAGTGCACGGCCGCGGGCTGAGTCATCTGCCGCAGCTTTGATGGATTGATCCTCTACATACCGGGTCAGGTTGTCATAGAAATCCCATTCTTTCTCACAAATCTGAAATTCTGTAGTCTGAACCTTGCGTTTTGAAAAAAGAGCTTTCACTTGTTTTGTATCAGGATCGGGAAAGGTTACTAACGCTTCCTTAACACGGCGGAGATAAAAAGGAGCTTCACGCCGCTTCATGGCCTCTTCCAGGCTTTTAACGTCACCATAGACATCATTATCCAGGAGTTCGAGAAACAGGCAGAAGTTCTTGGGATCGCCCTTGTGCGGTGTGGCTGTCATAAGGAGATAATGGTCGGTCATGTGCGATAGGGACTCACCGAGTTGATAAGCCAGCGTTTTTTTATCCGAACTATATGCACTCATCTTATGGGCTTCATCGACGATAATCAAATCCCAGTGGCTGCGAAGAAGGCTTTCTTTGGCATCTTCAATCCGTGAAACCCAGGATACTGAGGTGATAACCTGATTTCTCTCCTGCCAGGGATTAGAGCCATAATTTGCCCGCAGGATTTCTCCCCGGATGATTTCAAATTGCTCGCGAAATTTGTCTTTCATCTCACGCTGCCACTGAAACGATAAATTGGCAGGCGTGACAATCAAGGTGCGCTTAATCAATCCCCGAATTTTCAGCTCCTTAATTAAGAGGCCCGCCATGATTGTCTTCCCTGCTCCCGGATCATCGGCCAGCAGAAAACGGATGCGTGGCAGCTTCAGGAAATAGTCATAGACTGCCTCCAACTGATGTGGCAATGGATCAACCCGGGCAATGGATAAGGTAAAGTAAGGATCATATTCATAGGCCAGGGCGAGTCGTATGGCCTCAATCCCAAGGCGGAACCGCGAGGCATCTCCATCGAATGGCTCCTTTTCCGGCGTAGTTTCCAGGGTGGCTAACTGCTCAGGCGATAAGACAGGCTCATACACCTGGCCGCTTTTCATACCCTTACCAATGAGCTTGATGCATTCGCCCATAGGGATAGTCGTAATCACCTGGACCGGTTCGGGAAGTATCGGCCCTTGGATAATCATATTTGGTTTAGGTATTATTCCATCATCTTTCAAATTAGAATAATTCGCCTCTTTTTTCTAATGGATTCCCATTTTTAAGAGGATTACAAGGAATCTCCGACAAGGCTGCTAGGAATACTTTTCCGCAGCTTTGGCCTGAATATCCTTGGGAAGCTGGATGCCCAACCTATAGGAAGTAGAGAGGTTGATAAAGATATCCGGTCGAGGAAGAAGAATGGGAATCTGAGCAGGAGTTTTATTCTGCTTGATGATCTGATAAATAATATTATCCGCTACCTGCCTGCCTAACCGCTTTTGGTCATATTCCAGGGCAGCCAGGGCTCCCATTTGCGCTCCTATTTTTCCGCCTCCGATGAAGGGGAGCCTGCGATTCAGGCAGCTCGAAGTAATGACCGGCAAGGCTGCCTCGACATTTTTATCCTGAACAACTCCCAGGAGAGCATCTATCTTATCTAACAGGAAATCCAGCTTCTCCGGTAACTCCCTCCCGTTTTCAGGAATCGGGAGGGGCTTTATCTCAAGGCCCTGACTGGTGCGGGCGAAATTTTGCAGGGCCTCAACCTGCTCTCTGGATCCGGGGATGCTTTCTGAATAGAGAACTCCAATCGTCTTCAGCCCCGGCAAAATACTGGTGTACAGCTTCATGCTCTCGGACCAGTCAAATCCGGAAAAGACTCCCGTGTAATTGGCAGCAGGTTTTTCCTGAAATTGAGCATAGCCGATGATCGTACGTCCGGGAAGCTTTTCAAGAACCCGTTTCACTTTCTCCGTCCCGATGACATAAACGGGATCCTCTTTAATTTCTCCTAGGCTTGACTCCTGATAGAAGATGGTATGAATCCCCTTGAACAATAGTCCCTCCCGCAGCCCCTGGATATGCGCTTTATATTCCGCGTAACCATCGACAATGGCCACCATGCCCCGTGCTCCGGGCGGAACCGGATCCTGAAAAGGTTTCCTCCTCACGAAGTAAATGATGATGACTATAATAACCAATAAGCTTAAATAAGTAAAGCTCCTAACCAAAATAACCTGCAATGCCTCACCGATATCTTCTTTTTCCTTCGACTGCATTGGCTCTCACTTCCTTCATCCCTATCGTTTGAAAAAAAAGGTTATAACAGCGGCCAGTACCCCAAAAAAGGTAACGATGGTCGATAAAGCTATGATCATGGCGAAAAATGTTTTAATGTATAAAAAGCCGACCAGGGTGGCGACGATGATTGTCAGGGTTATGGTAATCCAGGTAATATAACTGCTGATATCCCCGCTATGGATTTCACTCGCCCTTTTACACATGCGCAAAAACCGTGATTGAGCAAAATCGTTTCCTCCCAGTTGGATTTTCGACAAATCTTCAGAGCCGATAATATCAAAGAGCGCTCGCTCGATGAACCTGTCATACCAGACCTCAACGATATTAAAATACTTCCAGAGCCCGGCCTTGAATTCATCGCGTCTGGTTAACATGCCCCAGAAAAAGCGGCTGAAAATAACCCGGTCATACGCTCCACTCAACTGGCCATCCGCTCTGGTGGCGTTATCGAAAATGCTGCGCTTGTCCGCTGCCAGGTCAAAAGAGTCTGAAAATTTTTCATCAGCATGTGAAATTCTGTCAAACAGCCTTCTCTCGGCAACAGCCCTGGCCTTATCAAAAACCATATCGTACATCGCATCTACCCGGGAAAAATGACCAAACATACGCCTGGTCCGGGCAGTCCGGTCGATAACCTGGGTATAGCTCTCATCGACCTGGGAAATGTGGCCGAATATTCCCTTGGCCCGAACGGTCTGATCAACGGACCGGGCATAGTGCTCGTCAACATGGGAAATCAGCCGGAACATGCCTTTTTCAGCATGCTGAACCGGATCAGGCACAATCAGTTCCCGTTTGATTCCCGGAATCCACAGATACACCATCAGCACGGAAATAATTTTCTCGGCCACCCCGACAACTCTCTGGTAGGTTACCCGGCACACAGTGCGAAAGCCGGTAAATGCTTTCTGGTAATAGGGAGTCAATCCCCAGGCAGGCGACAGGACTTTTTCGGAAAGCCCGGAAGCCAGAAAGATGAGGAAAATCGTTCCTCCAGCCAAAATAGCCGTGCTGCCGCCGGAAAGGTTGTGAATTGCCTCCGTACTGGCCAGCAGGGTCCGGTGAACCGGATCATACCACAGCGGCAGGGTGGAGTGGGGCAGAGCGGCAGCATGGATATTATAGATCAGATGATAGGCATGAGAATGGGCGTCAAATCCAAAGTAGGGCAGCATGGGACCGATACAATGCTCCAGCAGCCAGTTGGGAAACAATCCAAAGAGCACAATACCTGCTGAAAAAAGAAGCAGTGAGATATTCATGCCCAGAGGCGAGGGAGAAGAAACCGGTTTACTCGTCGCCTCCTTTTTCGGTCCCAGAAAGACCATGCTGAAAAGTTTCATGGTATAGGCGAAGGTGCCGCCAGCCGTAATGATGAAAATGATTTCAGCTATCCGAAGCCCGAAATCGGGAGTGTGTGTGGGGGAGAAATGGACCGAGTGCTGATAGGCCTCCAGGATGGCATGGTGCAGCATGGTCTTGCTGGCAAAACCGTTCAGCAAAGGGAAGCCGGCAATAGCCAGGACACTGATCAGCAGCGTCAGGGCGGCAATCGGCAAATCCCGCCACAATCCGCCGAGTTTTCGGATATCAAGCTCCCTGGTGTGAAAGTAGACCGCTCCGACGCTCAGGAATAAGCCCACCTTGAACAGGGCGTGATTGACGATATGGTAGAGGGCTCCTGCAAGGCCCATCGCCCCGCTCCTGCCCATATAGGCAGCGCAGCCGATGCCCATGACAATGTAGCCCATCTGACTGACACTGGAATAGGCTAAAAGCCGCAGCGCCTGGGTGGAAAGCAGGGCATTGACAGCCCCCAGCAGCATGGTCATGATCCCCACAAAGATCAGCACATAGCCTAATTGCGCACAGGTCATCCAGGCCGCGGAGTTTTCCAGGTGGCTGGAAGGAGCAAAAATCAGGTTGACGGTCCGGAATATCCCATAAGCGCCAACCTCGATCATGACCCCCGACGAGAGGGCAGCGGTGAGGCAGGGGGCTGAACCATAGGATGAAGGCATCCAGATATGCTCAAGAAAGACACCGGCTTTGCCGCCAAATCCTATGAGAAAGAGCGCGGCCACCCCATACTTGAGAGCCGGATATGCCATCCGGTCAAGGGCACCCGCCGCACTCTGCATGTCAACCGTACCGGCAAAATACGAGAACAGGAAAATTCCGAACAGCAGCAAAAGGCCGGTAAATACCCCAAAGTAAAGATAAACCCTGGCAGACTGCAGGGCTTCCTCATCCTCGCGATGAATAACCATCAGGTAGAGAAAGAGAAGGATCGATTCATAAAATATGTATAGAGTAAAGAGGTCCCCGGCCAGGAAAGCCCCCAGGGTTACACTCAGGCAGCACAGATTGGCGAAATTGTACCGCAGGCGGTGCTGCTCAACGGCTAAATACCCCTGCGAGAACATGGCAACCAAAAACCATACCAGGCAGGTAAAAACCGCCAGCGTAAAGGCCGCAGGATCGACCCTGAAGGTCAAATTCAGTGAGAACGAGGGCAAAAAGGGAAGAGCATAGTAGATTCCCTGGCGCAGAGCGCCTGCAAACCTTTGCCCCTGGATCACCGGCGAGTACATCAGCAGGGAAGTGGCCAGGGTCAGACCGCTGAACAGGGTGACAATGATCCCCTGCCCCTGACTGTCCCGCAGCCACAGGAGCATCAGAGCCCCGATCAGGGGGATGAGGATAACCACCAGCGGGAGGGGGGAAGGAATGGACGTTTCCGGAGCCACTCTTTGGGTGACTTCCCCTGCTGCATGAGAACTATGCTCCGCGGGCTGTGAGGCCCAAACTTCAGACACCAGGGAGGGAGGAGAAAAAGCAGGGGAAGGAAGAGAACAAAAAAGGAAAAATACCAAAACCACGCCGACGCCGACCGATGCTGTTATCTTGTTCATGGCACAACTCTTCTCTCTGATGCTGAAAAAATCTCATACTGCTAATGAAAATAAAATTGGCTGATCCGCTGGGCCAGAGCCAGCGGGAAGCCAGGGAAAATCCCGAAAATCACCGTTCCCAGAGCCAGCAGGAAGACCGGAATCATCATCACCGGCCTGGGGTCCTGCCGATTCGCTCCCCTGTTACCCTCCTCCTGGATTCCAAACCAGGCGTTATAGACAATCGGGCCATAGTAGATCAGGTTCATGAAGCTGCTGACAATCAGGGTGCCGACGGCCAGAATGCCCACCCCCAGATTATAGGAGCCCACCTTGACCGCATCCAGTGCTCCGGCAGCCAGAAACCACTTGCTGATAAACCCGTTGAAGGGCGGAAGGCCGATCATCGACAGTGCTGCTGCCGTAAAGCAGGCGGTTACCAGCGGCATGCTCCTTCCGATTCCTTTCAGATCATTCAGACACCCTTTGCCGGTCTGATGGATAAATGCACCAGCGCACAAAAACAGGGCGGCTTTAATGATCGCATGATTGAAAATGTGCAGAATCCCGGCGGTCAGCCCCAGAGGAGAAAGCAGGGTCAGGCCGAGAATGATGTAGCCGATTTGCGATACACTGGAGTAACCCAGAAGCCTTTTGATATCTTTTTGATTAATGGCCGCCGCAGAGCCGATGAAAATGGACACCAGAGCCATTCCCAGCAGGATAGGCACCAGAACACCTGTCCGCAGGGATTCAAGACCGATGATACTGTAGATGGTCCGGATAATCCCGTAAGCCCCGGCCTTGATCATGACACCGGACGAGAGGGCCACAGCGCAGGTCGGAGTCTCGGGATAAGCCGAAGGCATCCAGAAATGCAGGGGAAAGATGCCTGCCTTCACCCCAAAGCCGAGGATGTAGCCCCAGAAAATCAGCGGCAGCCATTTACTTCCCTTTAATCCAAGGCCCACCACGGCAAGGTCGATCGAGCCGGTCAGGGAGCAGGTCAGTAAAATGGACATCAGGAGGATGAGCCCTCCGCAGATTCCCATGAAGATATAGATAACGCCCCCCCGCATGGCCGCCGGGGTCTGTTCGTGAAGCACCAGCACCAGCGAGGCTACGCTCAGAAGCTCAAAGAAGACATACAGGCTGAACAGGTCCCCGGTAAAGACCACGCCAAGCATGCCCACCAGGGTGAGGAGCGAAAAAACATCATACCGGATCCGGGCATGTTTTTTCCGCATGAATTCAATGGCAAAAAAGCTGGACAGCATCCAGACCCCCACTGCGATAAGCCCGATGAAGAATCCCAGGGCATCGACTCTGAACGAGAAAACCAGCGGGGGAAATCCTCCTTGAGGAGGGGTGAACATGGCAAAGGTCCTGGTGATGACCTTTCCCGCCCTGATGTCCGGGTACATGGCGGCAACGGTCAGAAAGGTCAGGAGCGTGGTGAGCGCGGTAAACAGGTTGACCTTTTCCGGAAATCGCCGGTTGATCCGCAGAATCACGGCAATTCCGAGAAGGGGAATGGATAATGCTAACAAGGGTAACATGCTGCTCATCTGGTTCATAGGTCTCTCTTACACAACATTCATCAGATTGTGAATCCTTCTTACTACATCCTCCGGCACAAAGGGATGGGTGATATAGTCATTCGCTCCCATCTGGAACCCTCGTTCAATCTCGGACCGCTGGGCAGAGGCCGAGAGGATGATTACCGGAATGTTCCGGGTTTTCTCGTTTATCTTGATGATCTGGCATAAATCATAGCCGCTTAGTTTTGGAAGACTGATATCGAGCAGTATCAAATCCACAGGGTCCTGGAAGATCTTTTCCAGGGCTTCGATTCCGTCACCGGCAGTGGCGATTTTCCAATTTTGCCTGCTGATGCAGGTTATGATCAAATCCCGGATAACCGGATTATCGTCAACCACCAAGATATGACGCTTCCTGGCATCCTGCTGTCTGTCTGGGGCATCCTCAGCCGTCAGGCTGTTGCAGGGCATCTTTTTATCCGAAGGCTCTACTCTGGTCCCGGCGGCCTCAGTCAAGGCTCTTCCGGCTCTGGGCAAGGTGAAGGAAAAGGTGCTGCCCTCTCCCTTCCTGCTCTTGACCCACATCCGTCCATGATGCAGGTCCACGATATTTCTGGCAATGCACAGCCCCAGTCCGGTCCCTCCGTGTTCACGGGTAGCCGAATTGTCTACCTGGTAAAATTTATCGAAAATCTTATGGATTTCCTCTTCGTCCAGGCCGATGCCCGTATCACTGACATTGATCTGCACAAAGTCCTGAGCAGGCCAGTTTTCACCCTGTGCCCCTTCCTCAACTTCGGGAAAAGCTTCCAGGACGACCTCTCCCCGGGCCGGAGTAAATTTCATGGCATTGCTCAAAAGGTTGGTGAGTACCTGGGAAACTTTCTGCTTATCTGCATAAACCTGGGGAAGCCCATCCGGGATACGGGTTGTGAAGCGGATTCCCTTTTTCTCGAACAGAGGCCGCATGGAATCGATGGTGACTCCTGCCATTCTGGCAAAATCCGAAACCTCCTGCCGGATTTCATATTTGTCCAGCTCGATCCGGGACAGATCGAGCAGGTCACTGATCAGACTATTCAAGTGATCCGCCCGCTCATCGGCGATAGTCAGCCCCTTGAGCTGCTGCTCATTGACCGGCCCCAGCCGCTGGTTTTTAATTAACGAGATATATCCCTTGATTACTGTAAGCGGCGTTCGCAGCTCATGCGACACGATTGAGAGAAAATCCGATTTTATGGCATTCAGCCTTTCCAGTTTCGCATTGGCTTCACACAATACCCGGTCCCGCCTTTCCAGTTCCTGATTAACCCTCTCGATTTCAACCCGCCGGTCCTGCAAAGATGCAGCCATGCGGTTAAACGCTCCGGCCAGCTCTCCGATCTCGTCATGGCTGCTGATGGCAATCCGCTCATTCAACTGCCCCTGGCCGATCGATTCCGCCTTTTTGGCCAGAGAAATGACCGGATCGGCAAATCTGTTCGCCAAAAATAACGATACGCCCAAGGTGGCGATAAAACTCAGCATCGTACCTGCAAAGAGGATGACTCTATCCCGTGCAGCTATCCTGTTTAACCGGTCCGTGCTTCGGATAACCTCCCGGTCCTTCGGACTGGAAGGGTCCAGCTTACCGCTCATTTCCCGAAGCTCATAACTAACCCGCAGCAGGGAAACATAGGCAAAGGTTCCCACCGTGATCGTACAAAAGATGACCACCAGAAACCCGATCATCAATTTCTGAGTAATCGAAAGATTCGTTATTCCTGAAAACATAAAAAATACCAGCGACCACAGAGGAAGGATGGTAACAACCATCACCCCCACCCAGCCTCCCCTGCCACAGGGTCTCCCTGCCTCAAGGGCAGTGTCATTGCCTTCGTGCTACTAACCCCAAGTCCCTCACCCCAACCCTCTCTCCAAAGGGACGAGGGAGAAAAACGCTCTGCCTTTTCTCTGTGTTTCTCTGTGCCTCTGTGTCTCTGTGGTGTCCTTTGCCTTTGTCTTTGTATTTGTCTTTGACTTTGCCTTGGTGTTGGTATTTGCCTTAATCTTGGTCTTTGCCTTCGTCTTTTTCCTTACCCGTCCAGGGTGACCGGAGAGTCGGTCGCCTCATTTTTGGCCGTTGATTGAGTCTTTCGCCGGTCCTTCTGGTAATTGCTCCCCTCAATCCTCTTGACGTGCTTCTTTAATTCCGCTGCCTTCTCAGCAACCTGGAGATGATGAATAAACTGGTTGTTTTCATTCGTAATAACCACAATCGAAATAGTCATCAGCGGGAATTTTTTAACCTCTCCCCTTCGATCCTCGCTGATCAGGTATCCTCTGGTTACATCCTCCTCGTTATACTGGATCGGAATGAGACTGTCGAAGATTCTGATAATTTCCTGGCAGATCTGATCCGCTTTATCAGGAGTGGTCAGGACCACAAAATCGTCGCCGCCGATATGGCCGGTAAAGTCCTGGGGGTTGCCAAAGCGCCTTACGCTGTCTGAAATCGTGTGCGCGCAAAATTTGATGATCCTGTTTCCAGCCGCATACCCGTAATTGTCATTATAGACCTTGAAGTTATCGAGATCGATGAACAGGGCTGCAAAGCTTCTCTGCTCATCAATGGCCCGCTGGATTTCCTTCTCGATGGGAACATTGCCCGGCAGATGCGTCAGGGGATTCGCATAGAGATCGCGCCTCATTTTCCGGAGCAGGGCCTTGATTCTGGCCTCCAGCTCTACCGGGTCGAAGGGCTTGACCAGGTAATCGTCAGCCCCGATATTCAGCCCTTCAACTTTATCGTTTATGGTCTGTTTGGCTGTCAGCATGATTACCGGAACATGGGCGGTTTTGGTACTTTCCTTCAGTGCCTTGCACACTTCCATGCCTGACTTTTCCGGCAGCATAACGTCAAGCACCACAACGTCAGGATCATAGGCATTAACCTTTTCCAGGGCCTCGACGCCTGTTCGGGCCTCTGAGATACGGTAAGCGCGGGAATTCAAACTCAGCCGGATAATATCCCGCGTATCCGGATCATCATCGACAATCAATATCTTGGTCTGCTCGGACGAGTTCATTCTCCTTCTCCTTGCGTCATTTTGACTCCCCCCGTAAAGTGCTGCTTTTTTTATTTTTCAACCTGTCCAGGTAGGTGATAAATCCAAAAGCCCAAAGAGCGATCCCCAGAGTCAGCTTGTAAAAAAACCGTAAAAATCCTATCTCATTGACCTCATGATATCCGGGAACAAATACTTTTGCGGCAGAATCAAAATACCCGCTTAAAATCTGTCCCTGCTCCATGAGATAGAGGGAAAGAGCCAAGAAAATGAAAAGTAAGGTCAATGGCTTGATAAGCCGATGTTTCTCCCTTTGATGGAGGAAGAAAAAATACGACACCATAAGAACCACCATGGCGATTAATCCAACCCAATACAATTTATAGAGCAGGGGAATGTTACCAGACATCCAATAAAACTCCTTCCTGATTACGGGAAGAATATACGGCTGATCTGCCAGGCAATGCGCAGCGGTATGCCCGGCGCAATGCCAAAGACCAGAACAGCAGTGGTTAATAGTAAGATCGGCGTCAGCATGACCCAATTGGGATCTTCGCTTTTATGCTCTTTCGAGCCTGGATTGGCTGAAGCGGCATGAGCGTGATCCGCCACGGCAGCATGGCTGCCGGCAGGCTGGTGGGCTGCATCGTGCTCCTCTCTTGGCTGCATCCAGGCACCGATGACTACCGGACCGTAGTAAACCAGGTTCAGCAGACTGCTGAGCAGCAGGGTCAGGAGGGCGATCAAGCCCAATCCCGGCCAGTAATTACCCATTTTCATCATATCCAGCGCTCCCAGGGCCAAAAACCACTTGCTGATGAACCCGATAAACGGCGGCAGCCCGATCATCGACAGGGCGCAGATGCTGAAAGCCAGGGTAATCCACGGCATTCTCCGTCCAATTCCCTTCAGGTCCTCCAGGTTCCGCAGACCGGTTTTATAAATAAATGCCCCGGCGCACATGAACAGTGTCCCTTTCATCAGGGCATGGCCAAAGATATGGACCATGCCGCCGACAATGCCCCGCGGAGCCAGCAGGCAAAATCCCATGATGATATACCCGATCTGCGAAATACTGGAATAAGCCAGCATCTTCTTGATTTCCGTCTGGGTGATGGCGCAGGCTGACCCCAGAAAGATAGTCACCAGACTGATAATCAGCATCGGCAGCAACAGGCCCATGTGATCCTTGACAATGTCCTGATAGCCGATGATATTGTAAATGGTCTTGAAAATTCCATACGCTCCGGCCTTGATCATAACGCCCGAAAGAAGTGCACTGGCTCCGGAGGGGGCTACCGGGTGGGCTGACGGGAGCCAGATATGGAGAGGAAACATACCGGCTTTGACTCCGAAACCGATGATGTAGCCCCAGAATATCCAGGGCAGCCATTTGCTCCCCTGCAGCCCGAGGCCGATCAGGGTAAGGTCTCCGGTTCCGGTAATGTAATAGGTCATGACAATGGAAAAGAGGAGCACCAGTCCTCCGGCGATTCCCAGGAACAGATACTTGAATCCCGCTTTCATGGCCTCAGGGGTTTCCTCGTGAAAGACGAGAATGGCCGAGGCCACACTCAACAGTTCGAAAAATATGTAGAGCGTGAAAAGGTTTCCGGTAAAGACCACGCCCATCATTCCGCTGAGTGAGAGAAGAGAGAAGATGTTGAACCGGGCATGTGCATGGGAATGATGCATATATTCGATGCTGTAAATTGAAGACAGGGTCCAGAGGACAACGGAAATGAGGCCGACGAAAAGACCGGGCAGATCGGCCCGGAAAACGAAATTGAAGCCCAGCCCCGTATCCAGGGTAAGGTCAAGGATATTCCCGTCGACAATCGCCGGATACATGGCGAGAATAAGGAGCATGGTGACTCCGCTGACAATAGCCGTATAATGATACAGCCGGTGCTTCTGGACAAAGGGGCGAAAGATCATGGCAATGAGAGGGAACATAACCACTAACAGGGGAAGATAGCTTTTAATCATAATCGTTGTCTCCTTGAGCTACCGAAAATGCGCCAATAGTAAAAGCCAGGGGGGCAGCTTCACCTCTTTTACCTTAACAGCAGCCTGGCCGCAGGCAAGGCAGCACCGTGATAAGGATATTTTACGAGCACTCCCAGGATAATTACTAATACGGCTAAAATGCAGACCGGTATCAACATTGTTTTAGATGCTTCGTCAACTGTCTCTATCTCTATCTTCGGATTTCCAAAATAGCTGATCGCCACTACCCGAAAATAATAAACCGCATTCAACAGGCTGCTGACCAGAAGAACAATAAGCAGCCACGGCATACCCGCCTGGATAGTGGCTGTAGCCAGAACCCATTTGCTCATGAAACCGCACATCGGAGGAATCCCCACCAGCGAACAGGCTCCGATGGTGAAACAGGCCATGGTGGCAGGCATCCGATATCCCAATTTTCCCATGTCGGTGATATTCCTGATGCCCGTTTTGTACAGAATGATTCCGGAGCACAGAAACATCAAACTCTTAACAATGGCATGGTTAACGATATGGAGGATAGATCCGGCCAGCCCATAGGGAGTGATCAGAGCTATCCCGAAAAGAATGTACCCCATCTGGGCAATGGTTGAATAGGCCAGCATTCTTTTTAACTGCGTCTGAACTATTGCAAAAAGTGAGCCACTCAGAATGGTGATACTGCTGATAATTAAAAAAAGCGGAGAGATGATTTCTCCATAGTAGCCTTTATGGATGCCAAAAACCGTGAACACAAAGCGAATCAGTAAAAATACCCCGGTAGTTTTGACAATCAGTCCGGATAAAAGAGCACTGATCGATGCCGGGGCCGCGGGATGAGCATCAGCCAGCCAGGCATGGCTGGGGAAAAAGGCAGCCTTGATACTGAATCCCATGATGAATAATCCCAGTGAAGCATAAACCAGATACCGGTAGGGAGAGAGCGGTGATCCGGGATGAGAGCCGACGATTTTGGCAATCTGCTGGGAGGCATAATTCATATTGAGCGTTCCGGTGGCATTAAAGAGGAGCCCAATGGCAAAAACGATCAGGATTGAGCTCAAAGCCCCGGTGAGAATATACTTGAAGGTGGCTTCCAGCGACTCAGGCCGCCCGCTGATAGAGACCAGCGTATAGGAGCTGATGGAAGCGATTTCGAAAAAAACATAGAAATTGAAGCAGTCGCCGGTGATGGCAATCCCGGACATTCCTGCCAGCATCAGGAGCAGCAGAGTGTAATAATAGGTGTGCTTTTCCTTCGGTACTTCATGGTGAATGTATCGGCAGGAATAGAGCGAGGCCAGAAAACCGATGCCGTTGATCAAAATCAGCAGGATGGCCCCGAAAAGATCTGTGCGCAGGGCGATGCCGATCGGCTGGCCTGTCTGGAGCTGGCTTTTGCCTCCCCAGTGATATCCGGTCAGATACTCGATATATCCGGTGGGGGAGGCCAGGACCTTGGTCAGGATCGCCAGAGAGGCTGTAAAACCGGCCACGGTGACCAGAAGGACCAGGGGCTCCCGGTATTTCGGGTTGAGCCTGGAAATGATGGGAATTACCAGGGCACTGGCTATTAAAATAACCGGGACCAAGATTTGTAAATGAGATGCACCGATGCCAATAGCTGAATCCATACTACCAACCATTCCTTATGAGCTTTTAGATCAACAAGTTGCTTATACCTGGCTAGCTTTCGCGCTCGAGATTATATCCTTTTGATCGCTCTCATGATCACCCTACACCAGAGAGAGGAGCATTCGTAGCCTTGATGCCGCCCTGCAAGGATCATCTATTTTTTGAGATCGTTAATCTTTACCCTTTTAATCTCATGATCTTCCGAGTATCCAATGTCCCGTAATGTTCGTATATTTTTATGGATAAGGCCAAAGAAATGGCCGTTACACTGATGCTGACCACAATGGCCGTTAAAATAAGGGCCGATGGTATTGGATTAACCAAAGCCACCTGCCCGGCTGCCGCTCTGGCCGCATGCGCGGCATCGGCAATTTCCGGCGGTCCTGCCCACTGCCAGGTGGCAGGTCCAAGCCGGACATCCGCCGAGGCGATGAAGAACAGGTAGACCGAAGTTTCGATCACATTCATCCCGATCAGTTTCTTGATCAGATTGGGTTTTACGATCAGCGCATACAGCCCGATGCAAAACAGGATGACGGTAACAATGTAATCGATTCTACTCAATACCGGTTCGATCCACATCCGACCATCTCCTCGTGTACGGCAGTTCCCGGTGATTTTTCCGATAGGCTTCATCCCGCCTCTCTTCCAGGAATGCGAAAAATAACCCGGTGAAGATACTGGCCACAGCCAGACCGACACCGATATTAATCCAAAAAAGAGTCCCTCCGCTGAGAAGCTCTCCCGGCATACCGGACGGATAGATACCAGCCGCCTTATTGGCCAGAAAACGATATCCCAGGAACATACCGGCCAATCCTGCGCCGATATACAGGAATATCCCCGCACTGACCCCCCACATCAATGAAGAAGCGGGGACCATCTTGCGGCCCTTTTTTCTCTGAAAAGCCAGAGTGAAGAGAATGCATGCGGCACTGATAATCACCCCGCCCTGAAATCCCCCTCCCGGAGTCAAATGCCCGTGAGTGATCAGGTAGATGCCGAACATGATAACAAAGGGGCACATTATCCGGCTGACCTGCTGAATGACAATGCCTGTATGGTATTCCTGTCGATCTTTCCTTCCCTGGTCATTCATGGGGGTTGTCACTCTCTCTCGTGCCGATGATGGAAAGTACGCCAATCAGGGCTGCAAATAAAACAGTTGTTTCAAAAAGGGTATCATACCCCCGGTAATCGAAAATAATGGCCGCGATAATATCCAGCGCACCCGTCTCCGCGCAGGCATGACGATTGTAGTGCAGGGCAACGGAATCGGCCTTTTCAACCACCTGAGCTTTGGTCAGGGAAGGATCAACGAAATCTGCATATCCGGGCAGATGAGGATCCCCGATGGGGTTAAACCTCATGATAACCAGTACCATGCTGAAGGCAAAAACCGTAAACAGTATGGCCGGAAGAAATTTCCTCACTTAATCCTCCCTCCTCTTTGTCCTGCAGAGGGCGGCGACGAACAAAATGCTGGAAATTCCAGCTCCCACGGCAGCTTCGGTCATGGCCACATCCACTGCCCTCAATATGCTGTAGGTTACGGTAATAGTAAAGCTGTAAGCACTGTAAATAATGACCGATTCCAGAAGGTCCCTGGACATGATGGCCGCAAGAGCAGTCGCCACCAGAAAGATCAGGATAATCACATGAGCCAGGATTACAGGATCCATATTTTTTTCTCTTTCCTTACTCAACCTTTCCGGTCCTTCAAAAGATTCACGGTGGTTCCCTTCACCCACGGCACCCCGGTCTTGTAGCAGAACCGCAGAATGGCATGCACCGCTATCGGGTTGGAAAACAACATGAAAACAAGAATCAGCAGGATTTTTAAACTCTCCAGGGGGTTGATGGTCAACCAATAGAGCCATACGCCGGTCAGGGAGAGGAGAAACCCCGGGCCATCACCCTTTCCGGCTGCATGGGCCCGGTTATACGGGTCAGGCATCCGGATGATACCGACCGTGGCTGCAACGAAAAAAAATACACCGCCGGTAATAAAGATTCCGGCTACAATCTGCAGCAATACCGTCACGTAGATCATCACTCACCCAGGTCCCGATGTTCCAGATATTTGATAAAAGCGATTGTGGTCACATAGATCAGCATGGCATAGAGCATGGCGATATCGAGGAACGAGCTTTTTTGAAAAATGGCCGCCAGAAAAACGAACGCCACTACGGCCTTGGTCCCCACTACATTGATGCCAATAATCCGGTCGGCAGTGGTCGGACCCAGCACAGCCCGGTAGAGGCAGAAAAAAATCGTGCAGGACAGGACCAAAATAGCCAGTTTCAATAAAAAGTCGAGCTCAATCACCTTTGTTTCCTCCGATAAATAGAGCGGATTTTCTCCACAAATCCCCCGCTCTCCAGTATCCCCTTCACTGCTTCCTGACTGATACAATGAACCCAGAAAATACTTCCTTTATCCGTTTTTTCCGCCTCAATAGTAATCGTACCGGGCGTAAGAGTAATCGAGTTGGCGTTCAGGGTAATCTCCCCATCCGTGTGCAGAGGAGTTTCAACCTGGACAATGCCCGGAGAGATCATCAATTGTCTGCGCAATACTCTCCTGGCCACATCGATTCCGGCCAGGAAAATATCGATCATCAGACGATTGCCGTACATGACCAGCCGAAACAGCGTTCCAAGGTCACGGTGCTTCGAGATTTGCCGGGAACTGAAAATACATTCCGGGTACAGGGAAACGATGAGCAGGGAAATGATCAATCCGACGATACTGTGTTCGAAAAGATTTATCAGACCTAATTTTGACCAGATGCCGTCATGGAGAGAAATAACCATCCAGAACAAAAAAAGACAGACTGCCGCCACCCCAAATTCATCCCTCTTTTTTCCCCTCAATAACCTTCTCAAAGCTTACTTACCACCACAGCACTTGTGTTAAAGCCACCACCATCCGTGAGGTGGCCATACTGTATCCCAACCCGCCACCTCGACTTTCAAAACAATCAGCACGTTAAAAATTTACCATACCGGCACTGGCTTTGTCAAAATTATTTTTAGTGAATTATCTCTGTCTTAAGTCTAAAAAATACAAGCCATTAATACCCTGTGGCTGGGAAAAACCCAGAATGAAAAACTCTCCTTACGCACCATTCATACATCATTCTTCGATACAAAATCTACTCAAACCGACTTTTTTTAGGAATAAAACTTGCATGCCCCCCAAAAGCCAGCATTCAACCGCTCATGATAAACTTGCTGCTCAAGGCATTATGAGCCGGGTAAGCCAAAAGCCCTGAAAAAGGCAAATGCAGCCCGGAACCGGTCAAATAACCATTAATGATCCTTTGCGGAGCGGCCTTGATAAACCACTCGTTCTGCTCGTAGACGACCGTATGCCGCCCGCCGGGAGAGAAGATATCGAACTCGCTCCCATTCAGTGGCGTGCGGAACAATACCGCCGCCGCCGATACGGAGCCGGTACCGCAGGAAAAGGTTTGCCGCTGAGATCCTCGCTCATAGGTCCTGATAAGGGCATTCCTGTCCTTTACCTCAAACACCATGGTGATATTCACTCCGCCTTTAATGCCGGTAATATCCCGCAAGGGACGACAGTAGTCCTCGAAATCCTTCTGGTTCATACGAACCCCGTTGAATGAAGCCGGAGTATCTATAACCAAATGGGGCTCCCCGGCCCGCACGAGGCCGAATACCGGTTTGCCCTGAAGCAGGAATCCGGGAATTTTTGTCAATTCCTGGGTGAGGAGAACTGCCGGGCCAATTTCCACCTTCCATTCCCCGTTAAGTTTAACGGCCATCTTCACCCCGCTTGCACTTTCAACCTTAATCCTGTTGCTGCTCATCTCCTCGCCAACCTTGGCAGCCGCATAAATCATGCCGTTTCCGCAAAAATCGGCCTCATGACCATCTCCACCCAGGACCCGCAGACGCACGTCAGCTATGGGGGAATCCTGGAGTACGAGCAGATCGTCAGCCAAGGGAGTTGTACAGAGGATTCTTGCCAGCCAGAAGAGATACTCCATCGGAAGACCTTCCATTCCTCGACAGTCGAGCAATACAAAGTGGTTCAGAAGCGTATGTCCCAGCTCCACCGGTATTTTCCCTGAGTTTAGCGATCGCCTCATCATAGTTTACCCTTCTCCGTTATTATATTTAACCAAATATATAATCAGCCTGTTCGGGATGCTGCTATCATCCCCGGCCTTCTCTCTCCCTCACCCCCAATCGGCATGTTCATTCTCCGGAAGCTACCAGATGGGGGAGGGGCGAGGATGGAACAAGTGTGCAGGGACTTGACGTGCCTTTACCGAATATTCTTAGAAATAAGGACAACGATGCATGGCCGACATTGATCTCTCAAAACTCAAGCTGGATAGATCCCCGGTAGCCGAACCTTCGGCCAAAGCCGCACGGCGTGGGTATCGTCGGCTTCTCGCCGTATTTATCCTTTTGGGTGCTGCTGCATTCGTTTTCAGAAAAGTGCTGGTCCCAACTCACCAGGTAGAAGTCACCACGGTTTCCCAGATATACCCCGCTCAAACCCTTACTGTTTTAAACGCCAGCGGCTATGTGGTTGCGCAGCGCAAAGCTGCTGTATCATCCAAGATCACTGGCCGGCTGGTATCACTGTCGGTTGAAGAGGGAAGCAGGGTCAGGGAGGGGCAGGTGATTGCCCGGCTTGAGGAAGCTGATGCTGTCTCGGCCCGGAATCAGGCAAAAGCCAATCTGAGGGCGGCGCGGTATAATCTCGAGCAGGCCAGGGCTGAACTTCGAGAAGCTGAACTGGTGTTAAACCGAAGCAGGCAGATGCTGAGCCGCGGCTTCCTGTCACAGGCAGACTACGATAGTGTCGAAGCCCGCTACCAGAAAACCTCGGCCGCGGTTACCGCAGCCGAGGCAGCGGTGGATGCTCAGGCAGCAGCCCTTGAGGGAGCCAGCATATCGGTTGACCACACCTTTATCCGGGCCCCCTTCGATGCTGTGGTGCTGACCAAAAACGCCGATGTCGGCGATGTCGTTACCCCTTTGGGGGCTGCGGCCAACATCAAGGCTGCCGTAGTCACCATCGCTGATATGAATTCCCTCCAGGTTGAGGTGGATATTTCCGAATCCAATCTGGAAAAGGTGAAAATAGGCCAGCCATGTGAGATCCAGCTCGACGCTCTGCCCCAGTTCCGTTTCAGCGGGGTCGTTCATATGATCGTACCGACCGTGGACCGGACCAAAGCGGCCATCATGGTCAAGGTACGGTTTTTGGATAAAGACAGCCGCATCCTGCCTGAGATGAGCGCCAGGGTTGCTTTCCTCTCACGTCCGCTGAGAAACGACGAGAAAACCCTGCGGCAGGTCGTAAGCTCGACCGCCATCGTGACCCGGCAGGGGAAAAGGGTGGTCTTTATGGTCAAAGGAGACCGGGTGATTGAAACCCCGGTTACGAGCGGCGACAGGTTCGGCGATATGGTTGAAGTGGTAGGCGGGGTGAAGGTTGGGGACAGGCTCGTGGTAAAGCCGCCGGACGAATTGCGGCACAGGGCCAGGGTAAGGGTTAATGAAACCTGAGCAGCCGATTGTCGAAATACGGAATCTGTCCAAATCATATCGCCGGGACAGCCAGAGGGTGTCGGTCCTTGAGGGCATAACGCTCGACATCGAGGCAGGGGAATTCCTCGCTCTGATGGGGCCTTCCGGCTCCGGGAAAAGCACCCTCCTGAACCTGGTCGCCGGCATCGATAAGCCGGACAGCGGAACTATCAGAGTGGGCGGTATTGATATATCGCTCCTTTCCGAAGCTCAACTGGCCCGGTGGCGGGCCGCTCATGTGGGTTTCATTTTTCAGTTTTACAACCTGATCCCTGTGCTCACGGCCTTTGAGAATATCGAATTGCCCCTGCTTCTGACCAGCCTTTCCCGGCAGGAACGGCGGGAGCATGTCGATGTGGCCCTTCATCTGGTCAATCTCCAGGACCGGCAGGATCACTACCCCGGCCAGCTCTCCGGAGGCGAGCAGCAGCGGGTGGCCATTGCCCGGGCCATTATCACCGATCCGACCATCGTGGTGGCGGATGAGCCGACAGGCGATCTGGACCGTATCTCTGCCGGGGATGTTCTCGACCTTATGGACCGTCTCAACCGGGAGCTGGGCAAAACCATCATCATGGTGACCCATGACCCGCGGGCAGCCGAAAAGGCCCGGATTATCAGGCACCTGGAAAAAGGGGTCCTGCAATGATGCTTCAACTCAAGCTGCTGTTCAAAAATGCCTTCCGCCATAAGGTCCGCACGTTTTTAACCATTCTCAGCATCACCATTGCCCTTCTGGCCTTCGGGCTCCTGCAAACGTTCATCAATGCCTGGTATGCCGGGCCGGAAACCTCTTCCGCCTGCCGGATGGTGACCAGAAACGCCATTTCCCTCACCTTTCCCCTTCCCCTTTCCTATAAAGATAAAATCCGCCAGATCGAGGGAGTGCGGGAATTGACCTACGGGAACTGGTTTGGCGGCATCTATATCGAAGAAAAAAACTTCTTTGCCAACTTCGCCATCGAGCCGCTGGGGTATCTTAAACTCTACGACTACGCGATACCGGACGGGCAAAGGGAAAAATTTCTGCGTGACCGCCGGGCGGCCCTCGCCGGGCGGGCGATCGTGGAGAGATTCGGCTGGAAGATCGGCGATATTATTACCCTGAAAGGAACGATCTATCCCGGCACCTGGGAATTTATGCTGGCCGGTGTCTATCGCCGGGGGAGTGTCGATATCGATGAATCCCAGTTTTTCTTCCATTGGGATTACCTCAATGAAGCGCTCAAGAAGTCCATGCCCCATCGGGCGGATCAGGTCGATTTCTATATTATTGGCGTGAGCAGGCCGGAAATGACCACAGAAGTGGCTCTGGCAGTGGATAAAACCTTCAAAAACTCTCTGGCCGAGACCCTGACCGAAACCGAACGGTCCTTCCAGCTCAGTTTTATCACCATGAGCGAGGCGATCATCAAGGCCATACAGCTTATCTCTTTTGTGGTAATCGGCATCATCATGGCTGTGGCTGTCAACACCATGACCATGTCGGTCAGGGAAAGGATCGGTGAGTATGCGGTCTTTAAAACTCTGGGTTTCGGTGGCCGCCAGATCGTCGCCTTGATCGTCGGAGAGTCTCTGATTATCACCATGACAGGCTGCATTATCGCTATTTTCCTTACCTTTCCGATGGTAAAAACCCTGGGCCGGACCCTTCGCAATTACCTGCCGATATTCAGGGTGGATCGAGAGGTCTTTTATTACTACCTGGCAGCCTCTTTTGTGGTCGGGATCGTGGCGGCCATTATCCCGGCATGGCGGGCGCTCAGGGTTCCCGTCGCCGAAGCTTTGCGGAGGATCGCCTAGATGGCCGGCATTCCCTTTTCCTACAGCGTTCGAAACCTCTGGACCCGCAGGCTGACTACCTTTCTTACTGCCCTTGGCATGGCGCTGGTGGTATTTGTTCTGGCTTCGAGTCGGATGCTGGCCGAGGGGCTGAAAAAAACCCTGGTCCAGACCGGATCCGCGGACAATGTGGTGGTTATCCGCAAGGGAGCGCCTACCGAGGTCCTCAGCGGTATTGCCCGTGAGCAGGCAGCCATAGTCGAGTCACAGCCCGAGATCGCGCTCGGCCCCCGGGGACAGCCCTTGCTGGCCAGGGAAGTGGTGGTCCTGATCAACCTTCAAAGGCGGGAGAGCGACAGACAGGCGAATGTAGTGATCAGGGGCATCGGCGAGCGCTCGATGCTCCTTCGGCCCAAGGTGAAACTGGCGCAAGGACGCCTGCCAAGGCCGGGGACATCGGATATTATCGTCGGACGGAATATCGCCAGAAGATTTCAGGGAAGCGGCATCGGGGAAACTCTCCGCTTCGGCCTGCGGGAGTGGACGGTAGTGGGTATATTCGATGCCGGAAATACCGGCTTTGGCTCGGAAATATGGGGTGATGTCGATCAGCTCATGCAGGCTTTCCGCCGTCCGGTCTATTCTTCGATCATCTTCAGGCTGAACAGAATTTCGCATTTTCAGCAACTGAAGGCAAATATCGAAACCAACCCGCGCCTGAGACTGGAGGTCAGGCGGGAAATCGAATATTATGCAGAGCAATCGAAATGGATGGCTAAATTCCTGCGTGTTCTGGGAACGACATTGACCGTGATCTTCTCGCTGGGAGCCGTTATCGGGGCCATAATCACCATGTATGCCGCCGTGGCCACCAGAACCCGCGAAATCGGGACCTTACGCGCTCTCGGCTTCCGGCGCACAGACATCCTCTCGGCCTTTCTCTTCGAGTCCCTGCTCCTCGGCTTTCTGGGCGGTGTGGCAGGCCTGTTTTTTGCCTCCTTCCTGCAATTTTTAACCATCTCGACCACGAACTTTCAAACCTTCTCGGAGCTGACCTTTTCCTTCTCCCTTTCCCCCAGGATAGCTTACCAGGCCCTGGCTTTCTCACTGATCATGGGCCTCGTGGGTGGAGTGCTCCCGGCCTTCAAGGCTTCACGCATGAATATCGTCGAGGCGCTTCGGGCAGGTTGAAAGGTAAATCGGTTAGTATTTGACATTATTTTAATGAACTAGTATATTATATAAAAAGCTATATTTCATTCCTGCTTTCGATTATGAAAGAAAGCCTCTCTAGCTACCACAAAGAAAAAGGAGAAAATGAGTGATACCAGGAAAAGTTATCAGAACAATGTCTGTTGTGTCACTGTTTCTTGCTGTGGTTTTGCTTGCCGTTATGGCTGACGGAATGGCCGGGGCCACGAATATCGTGGTTAATCCCGGCTTCGAGGACAGAACCCAGTGGGAGGATTGGCCAAGACCCTGGTGGGCTGAAAATGAAGGGAGAAACTGGTCACGTGAGAATACGGTATCTCATTCCGGCACATGGAGCTTCAAGGTCACCTATCCAACCGCACAGCCGCACAACCTGGCTGGTCAGGGGATCACGGTAACGGGGGGTGAGTTTTATCAGGTCGGTGCCTGGATCAAGACTCAGAACGTAACCGGCGATGGAGCTACCATACGGATTGAATGGCTTCGCCAGGATGGAGGATATTTAGGTGGAGAGTATGGGTTCCCACGGGTCAGCGGGACCAGGGACTGGCAATTCATCAGCCTTTCCCAGGTGCAGGCTCCGGCCACAGCCACACGGGCTATCATCTACCTTGAGCTGACTGATGGATCGGCCGGAACGGCCTGGTATGATGACGCTATTGTCGAAAAATGTATCAGGGCTGCTTTAAGCTCATTTATTCTGCGCCCCAACTATGCATACAAGATCCTGCCGGATGCTCCTTCTCCGGAAATCGAAGCCGAAGTTACTGTAAGCCTCGAAGACGGCGATTCATCCCTGGACCAGGTAAAAATCGTGGCCACCCTGAAGGATCAAAACGGGAGTACGGTCGTCCACAAGAATGTCGATCCTCTCCCTTCGAGTACCTTTACCGTCAGCCTGGATATGCCTGCAGGCGCACCGGCGGGAAATTATGATCTGGACATTGCGCTCTTTGCCAAAAGCGGCGGCCAATTGGCCCAAAATGCCTACTCGATGGATAAACTCTCCCAGGTCCAATTTGCCAGCCTCACCTCCTATATCGACAGTCATAACCGCTTCATCCTCAATGGAGAGCCCTTCTTCCCGATCGGCATCTATCTGGGAGTTGAGCCCCAGTGGGGGTATTCCCAGGCTGATGAAATAGCTGACAGCCCCTTCGACACCATCATAAATTACGCGATCAATGCCGGCAATACCAGTCAAATCACCGGCTACCTGGATTACCTGCACTCGAAGGGTCTCAAGCTCATTTACTCCCTCAAGGACGAGACTGACCTCACTATCATATCCCAGAAGGTGACTGCCTTCAAGGGTCATCCGGCAATCATAAGCTGGTATATGAATGATGAGAGGGGCCTGGAGTTTCTTCCTGAATTGGAAGCCGGCTACCAGAAGGTGCGGGAGCTTGACGAAAATCATCCGATCTGGTCAGTCCATTGGCAACAAACCTCTCTGGTCGGGGAAGCCCATACAACGGATATCCTGGGAGTTGATCCCTACCCCATACCTGCCAGCCCCATCACCCTGGTTTCAGATATGGCAGATTGGGCCAAAGATGCGGGCCGGGGATACCGCCCCCTCTGGCTGGTTCCGCAAATATTCGATCAGAGCAATTACGACCGCCCCGGAAGGCTCCCCACCCCGGAAGAGATGCGGGCCATGACGTATCTGGCCACCAATCATGGTGCCAGGGGGCTTGTCTATTATTCGTATTTCGACATCCGCTCCAAGCCCTACTATCAGACCCACTGGGCAGCGGTAAAAAAAATCGCCAGTGAGATCAAATCCCTGCGGCCGGTATTTCTCTCTCTTGAAAAGACCGGCGAAAACGATATTGTCTGCAGCAATACCAGCATTGACTGCAAGCTGATGAAAAATGGGAACAGCTATTATCTTTTTGCCGTCAATACCCTGCAACAGGATATCACCAGCGCCTCGTTCCAGATCAACCTGGCCTATAGACCGGCGATAATCAACACTGAATTCGAAGACGGCCGTCAGATCGAGGCCACAAACGGCAGGTTCACCGATGACTTTTCGCCGTATGAGGTCCATATCTATCAATTCGACAGGCCAACCCTGATCGAGCTGGGCAAATTCACTGCCACCCCTCAGTCGGACCGGATTATTATCACCTTCAGCACCCTGAGCGAAACCAATACCGCAGGGTTTAACCTCCTGCGCAGTGAGGAAGAAAACGGAGAATACGTTAGAATCAATCCCCACATCATCGAAGCACGGGGCGGAGTTACTCAAGGGTCGGATTACTCTTATGCCGATACCGCAGTCAGTCGCGGGATCACCTACTACTATAAACTGGAGGAAAAAGATACGGGAGGCGGGAGCGCCCTTTACGGCCCGGTTTCGGCTGCGCTCCCCGCAGACAGACCTTCCGGCGGGAGCTCTGGCTCGTGCTTTGTTCTGCTGCCCTATTTCTGGCCCCGACCACCGGCAGCATGGCCGTTTTCCTGGTTATCACCGCGCTCCTTCCCGCACCACCCGCACCCGCTCTGGTGGGGGAAACCCAGCGAGCACTGAAACGTTACGGAGTCCTCTTGAGATACCTTTCCCTCACCTGAGTCTCTAATACTACAACGAGACATGGAAGAATGATCCTCCCGCAGAGGCGCAGAGGCGCAGAGAATGACCAAAAATAATATCCTCTGCGCCTTCGCGTCTCTGCGGGAGAAATACCAACCCTTTTATTTTCTCACTTGCCACCTTTTTTTAACCTGGGGAACATCTGGGCCCTGGGTATATAGTTTGACAGAAATGTAATTATCCTCTATAATATAGAAATCTATCAAAGTGACAATTCTTTAAGGAGAGGATATCAATTATTTTCTATGGACTTCGCATCACTGAAAATACCAGAAGCGGTTCTGAAAGGGATTGAAGCTGTCGGCTTTACCGAATGCACTTCGATCCAGGAAGCAACGATTCCCCTGGCCCTGGAGGGAAGGGATATTGCCGGTCAGGCACAGACAGGGACCGGAAAAACCGCAGCCTTTTTGATTGTCCTGTTTACCCGCCTCCTGGAAGACCCGCCACCTCCTGACGGGTCCCCAAAGCATGCCCGCGCGCTCATCATTGCTCCCAGCCGGGAGCTGGTAGTCCAGATTCATAAAGACGCTATGGCCATAGGTCAATATACCGGACTGACCATGGCTCCCATCTTCGGAGGAATTGATTACCAGAAACAGGCGCAAACCCTTCGAAACGGTGTGGATATCATTATCGGTACTCCGGGCCGGTTGATCGACTACTACAATCAGAAAATGTTCAGCCTCAAACACATCAAGATCCTGGTCGTAGATGAGGCGGACCGGATGTTTGACATGGGATTTATCCGGGACATCCGGCATATTATGCGCAGGCTCCCCCCCTATGACCAGCGGCAGAGTATGCTGTTTTCAGCAACGCTGTCCACCAGGGTCATGGAATTGACTTATGAACATATGAACATGCCGGAAAAAATCGTGATCAATCCGGAGCAGATGACCGTAGACCGGGTCGAGCAATCCCTCTATCACGTGGGCAAAAACGAGCGCTTCAGCCTTCTGATGGGCATCCTGAAAACGGACGGCTGTGACCGGACCATGATCTTTTCCAATACGCGTCGCGAAGCCCAACAGATTACCGATTACCTGCGGGCCAATAATTACCAGGCCCAGGCAATCACCGGCGATCTTCCGCAAAAAAAACGGCTGCGCATCCTGGAGAGTTTCAAGCAGGGCCGCCTTCCCATTCTGGTAGCCACGGATGTCGCTTCCCGCGGAATCCATATTGACGATGTCACCCACGTCATTAACTACTGCATTCCGCAGGATCGGGAGGATTATGTCCACCGCATCGGACGCACAGCCAGGGCCGGAGCGGCCGGAAAGGCTATCAGCCTGGTCTGTGAGGACTGTGCCCTGTACCTGGAAAACATCGAGGAATTTATCAAGGGGAAAATTCCCGTGTACTGGGCCGAGGATGAGCTTTTGTTGAAATACCAGCGCCCGGCCAGGAAGAGAAGCCCATCACCCCAAAAAGGAGAGGGGCAAAGGCGCAGCGGCGACAGCAGGAAACACCATCCCAGAAAAAAAAGAGCATTTGCAGGCAGGTCAGGTTCAGGAAATGCTCAACTTGCCAGGGCTGCGGAGAATAAACCGGCAGAGGAAGAAAAGGCGGCGCATTCCAGCGCGGTTCCCGGCCAGAAGATTTCTAGCGGAGAGGTTCCGGCAAAAAAGAAGCGGCGACGCCGACGCCGAAAACGAACCCGAAGTGATCAGGCCCACAAGAAGCCGGAGGCAGGATCTTCTGAGGCCGAAGCCCCACAGGCACAGTCCCAGGAGACAGGCGGTTGAGAGTGGTCAGTGATCAGTGGTCAGTAGAAAAAGCATACTGAAGATCGATCCCTGACAACTTCAGACTGATAGCTTTTTTCTCAAAGAGCTGGCTACCTCGCAGGCACGGCTGGCCAGCTCCGGGCTGATCAGCCCCAGGGCCACAGCCCTGTCCAGTTTTTCCCGATCGACAATCTGGGGTACCAGCCCCGGCTTTTGAACTACATCGATATGCAGATCCAGGTAGCGGATGTGATCAGGATAGAACTCGATGGGGGTGTTGATATTCCAGTAGGTTCCCTTCAATGAGCCATCCTGAGCATAGTAGGAGTGCTGTAAAAACCAGGCGTTTTCCGTAACTTCCGTAATTCCATAATCCCCCTGTTCGATGGGAAGTCCAAGGCCATCATAGCAACCGTGAGCTTCGGAAAATTCTCTCCGCATGACCAGATGGCTGTTTTCCAGGGAGATGATTTTCCCTCCCCGAAGTGAAATTTCCTGCCCTTCCGGATGGACATGAATCAGGCCGATCAGCCCTTTCTGGCGGCTCAAGGGGCTGAGAACGATGGTTTCCCGCAGCCCTTCCTCCAGCTTCGCCTTGAGGAGAGGCATAGAGCGGATCGCCTCTTCCGCCAGTTCGACCCATAGCGAGGAAACAATTTTCAGCAGATGATGGTTCCGTACGGTTGGCGTTACCCGGTCCCGGAGGGTATCAAGGGCTGCTTTCGATGCTCCGGGAAATTCTATTTCCATTTCGAGCTCAGCCTCGATCGGACATTCCCCTGCCCGCTGCCCGAATCCGGCAGGCCGCACAGCCATATCGAGGAAGTGGCTTCTGAACAGCGAGATCAATTGCACAACCAGTTCCCTGTCTCCTGAAAGCAGCACGCCCTGGTGATCTTCGCGGTCACGGATCTTGATATCCCCGGGGGATTTTACTCCCGAAAATCCAAAGCGCTCCTGGATCTGCCGGGATGGCCGGGCGATTTTATACCCGTGGTCAAGGAGAAACCGGGTCAGGGCGGTGGAATAGAAGCCGCGGATTTTGACTGACGGTGCAGGCATTTTTTCTCCGTATCACCGGCTGATATAAGGGTTATGGCCAGAAGCCGACCCCTTCGATCCGGATCATGCCGCTCTCCTCCGCAGTCTTGGCTCCAAGGATTGTATTGACCAGCCACAGATTGGTTTCGATATGCGGGGTCATTTGAGGAATACGGTATTCGGTGGTCCCTTTGGCCAGTCCGGCAAAGAGGATCAACTGATCAGCCAGGTGCCGGTCCACCGAAGCTCCGGACCGAAGGTCCGCAAGGAGCATGCGGGCCACCTGGTCTGCGATCCACTCCGACCTTCTGCCGGGCTTGCCTGCCAGATCCGCCCCAAGAAGGCAGCCGGCCCGGGTGGATGCAGCCACAAAGAGGGCGGCTCCCTTCTGGACTGCCGAGGTGTCATCGATTATCTCGAACCGGGCTTCAAGACCGTTTTTGTGCAATATCTTCTGACAGGTTTCAGCCATGCGCTGGCTGACCTTCTGCTCCGCAAGGTGAGAGGAGAGGGAAATGCCCTGCACCTGCCGGATATCTCCCTGGACAGGCAGAGAAATACCCGAAAGGGACTGATCACAGGGAGCGGTGATAAGCTCGATCTTTCCCTGCCCCTGCGGTACATAGCCGGGTTGAAGGATTTTCAGCTCCGCCTTCAATCCCATGGTGGCCAGAAGGGGCAGGAGGGCATGCTGCATATGGTAGGCGCTGGGAGCGAAATCCTGAAACAGCCCGCCGGTGATCGTAAAGCTGTGGGGCTGGCGGGAGAAGACAGCCAGGGGCAGGATGCCGAAGGCCAGCATGGTGGTTGATCCGGCAGTGCCGATATCCCAGGAAAAGTCCCGGCGAAGGACTTTGGCCGGGCCGGGACGATAGAAAATTTCACCTGAGCCGACCTGTGCTCCCTCCACCCTGCCTCCCGTCATCTCGCAGCAGGCAAGAAGGGCCGTAAGATGCTGCGGGCGAAGCCCGGGTTTGTCCCTCCTGGCCCGGATATTGACCAGATGAAGGTCTTCTCCCAGCAGGGAGGCAAGGCTCACTGCAGAGCGCAGGATCGTTCCGCTTCCTGATTTTGTGGCCCCATCAAGTTCGATCATAGGTAATCTTTTCTCTCCGGCTAGCAGCTTTTCCTCAAGAGATCATTTTACCGTACCAGTATGCCGATCGACTCCCTCCTCAAGAAGTTCTACCCGCTCATAGAGTGTCTTACGGGAGTCAGGTTTACAAACCAGAATAACATTAAAGCCTATAGCTAACAATGCGTTACATATAGACTGCTTACAGTACAGATCATCCCCTCATATAGTTGCCCCCATATCGCTATATTTCCCACCACGATTTTGAATCCAGCGCTTGGCTGCCGCCTTCTCACAATCCTGTTTCTCACTCCCATCCGGGGGTAAAATGAACTCAGGAGCAAGCGCGCAATGCTGTCAAGGGGACGGCTTCGAGCGGGGATGTGTCCGAATGGCTGAAGACCGCCAGGGAGAAGCTGCGGCAGGGTTGCTGCAGGGGGGCGGTTCTTTTATTGATTATTCTTTCTGCTTTGTCATGAGGAATTGAAGGATAGTATGATTGAGCTGAGAGATTTCCTGCCTGACTTGTCCGATCTGTGTATCAAGTTTCTGTCCAACCTGTCCGATCTGTGCATCAAGTTTCTGTCCAAGATTATCTATTCTTTGATTTATTGCTCCGATTTCCTGCCGTAATTCTCCCCCCTGATTGTCAATTTTCTGGTTCATTTGATCTATCCGTTGAATCAATAAAGTGCTTACGGTATCAATTCGCTGGTTTAATTGATTACTTAAAGAGTCAATCTTGTTATTGAAGAATCTGGAATCCTCTTCCTGACGATGTTTAACTTCATCCATAATGGTATAAATATCATCCAGTACCGTTCTTTTTAATGCCTTTGCTGTGGTTTTTGCTGTTGCGGCGAATGGTTCTTTCATTTTGGATTCCCTTGACACTTGATTGGTTTTTCTCTTTGAGAGTCTATCCACCGTTGAATTTCCTCTTCCTCTATCGTGAATCTTAATATCTTGAATCTTAATGGCCTTCCGATCCTCTATGACGGCATCTCGTCGGTTTTGATCCTTCTTTTTATCCATAGAGGACTAACCATCAGTAATTCAGCCAGTTCCTTTGTCGTGTAAGACTCTTTTTCCATTACAATCTTACCTTATCGTTAGGCAGCAAATCTATTTTTTTCAAGTATTCTAATTGTATACTTAAATATCAAGAATGGTCAATGCTAAAAAATACTCGCTCATAGGTGATAGCCATTACCTCATGGTGATAGCACAAAGCAACAGTAGGGTGGGGCTCAAATGCCTCATTGCTGCTATGAGGGAAAAAGCAATCCTGGCATGATCGGGTATGCTCATCTCGATGCCTTCGAATGACATCGGCTGGGGTCCGCAGGTGATCATCCTGCTTCAGGGTCAGTCTCCACTGAACACAGGCCCAACCCAAGTGTACCACTGCACACCACGTGTCAGTGACTTCGTAAGACTGGACACGAAAGTCTCCCAGGCCCAAACGAGTCTTCAGGTAAAAGTTGTCGGTCTCACAGCCCCAACGTTTGGCATGCCACTGGAGCGGTTGAGAAAGCCCCAGGGACAGATCCGTACAGACAAAGTACGCCGGGTGTCGATCCCGGTAATGCCTCTTTGATACCTTGCCGATGAATATACTTTAAGGAGCGAGCAGATGCATACCAGATGTCAAATAGAACATAGACTGAAAAATCCTTGGGTAACAGTGACCTTAGCTCCCTGAGGATTTGACGAAGCAGACTGTTCTTGTTGACAAAGTGCAAATGATGCGCGGACGCACGGGTTCGGTTGAGACGGCGGATAGTTTCCTCTCGTAAGTAAAGCCGAATGGTGTACGTGAAAGCAAGTCCACCGATCCACAGGTTGCAGTCCAGATAGACAAAGCCGTTTTTGTACCGTGGCTTACCCTTGCCACTCTCAGTATGGTCATCGTGCCAATCCACAACCTCCAATTACTGGTATTGAAGATATTGCCTGGCAAAAACAAGAAGACATCTGATATTTTCTCCAGGCAACTCTCCCTAAAATGAAGCAATCAGCCGCGCGATGAGGGAAGCTCCCTGGTAATCGCGGTCGTTGTTCTTCAGGAGAAAGCCCTTGAGCATCGCGTCGGCATCGAGCCGGGAAGTAATCTGCCAGCCTGCTCCGGCTCCCAGTGAAAGTTTTTGCTTCTTTCCGAGATACAGGGGATCGGTCCGGAGATAATCGTTCTCATCGGCCCAGAGAAATTCCATTTGGGATTTCAGAGATGTCTGGTCGTTCAGGGAATACCGCCCGGAGATACCGGCTATCCATTCATCACCGTGCCGGTTTTTGTCTTCGGTTGTAAAGGCGGGTGCAGGCTCTTCCTCGATCGATTTGCTTTTTCCCCGCAGGATGCTTTGCAGGCTGGCCTGCGCATCCCAGCGGGTCTGGCTGTAATTCAGTCCAAACCCCAGCCGGAGGAAGTTCCCCTCCTGAAAAGAATCCTTTCCTCGTTTGGTATCTTTGGTGAAATAAGCATAATCAGCGAAGAGACGCGCCTGGTAACTGGTGAGGAAATTATAGTTCACCTGGGTGGTGAGATTAACGATATCCCCCGGATCATAGTCTCTGACCGTTTCGCAATAGTCGTACTTTCCCCGAAAGACGTAACCGAGCCCAAGCCCGGCTGCCCAGCTTGTCCACTCCTTAGCCAGGGAAACAGTCGGGTTGATGTTCAGACCCTCTCCAAAATTCGTGATTGAGACAATATCCGGGTTGCCGATGAAAACCAGTTCCTTTTCCTTCAGATCGGTCCGGCCGGTGGGGAGATTCAAATCCAGGCCGAGAAGAATATCGACGGGCAATTGGTCGGTGATGGGGTAGGCGAGGTTGAGCCTGGTATCGAGGGTATTGGTCATGTATATTTTTTCTCCCTGTGCGAGGTTGAATTGGGTCCTGGCGGCTCCGGCCAGGATACCGGCGGAAAATTTCTGAAAGTCAAGCTCGATCTTGACCGGGATAGAGAATTGATACCCTTTGGTCGCCTCTGCTGCCCGCTGCCAAGCATGGCTGTGGCCGCTGCCGGTAAACCAGTCGAAGAAAAAGCCCGACCGGGCTTTTATTTCGGCTGCCGAGCTCATCCCGGCACTTATGCTCAGGACAGCAGCCGTCAGCAATGTCGCTGACACTATGATTACTCGGTATCTGTTCACGGCTCATCGTCCTCCTTTGCCATGATATAGTCTAGGGGAATTCGGTGGGTGGAAATTCAACAGAAGCGGGGTGACCGGCTTGGCCGCCAATCTCACGCACTGTGTCACCTGATGGTCTTCCTTCCCGTTTTATCGCATCTTCCGGAGTCAATTGGTCGGTGAGTGAAGTCTGATCCTTGATTGAGTGCAGGAAAGAATCCCTGCTCCGCGAATTCGGAACCAGGCCAAGATCCTGCAACTCTCCAAGCGCCTCCCGTGCATGAGCGATCGAAGGATCTTCCCGTAATGCCCGCTGATAGAACCCGGCTGCTTTCCGGTAATCCCCTTCGTCACTGGCTGCAATCCCCGCGAACAGGTTGAGGGCGGCTTTTATACTCGTGGTCAATGGCTTTTGTAATCTTTTTTTCTCCTCCGGTGTAGGTTCAATCTTCAAATAACCGAGGATTTCAGAAACAAGCTCTTTCTCCAGATCGAATAATCTGGCTAAATCACCTTCGGTCACCGGCTGTTTCAGAACTTCAGCGGTCGGCACATCCAGCAAAAGGGCCTTGATCTGCAATGGATGAAGCTGGCCATTCTGAAGATCACCACCGATCAGGCGCTGCGCGCCGAGTAATTTTCCAACCCGGGGTGCTTCATCCATATTCACCAAGCCGGACTTCCCAAGCTCCATTTCGTCCACAAGCGCCTGGAGCTTGACCCTTTCCACGACCTGAAGGCTCTTGATTTGAGAAAGGTCAGTGATGAGCATCAGGGCCATTCCCTTTTGCACGGGGTCCAGTTCCGGTTTTCCGGTCTTGTTCTGAAAAGGGAAAATGGCAAGGGTATTCGGCGCACCCGGTGCTCCAAGCCCCTTTTCTTTTGCCAGGACCTGCCTGGCCCAGAGTCTGTCTTCCTGCGTAATCACCTGCCCGGCCCACAAGGATGAAGCAAAAACAGCCAAAAACAGGATACAGCATAAGCAGATGGTTAACCATATATCCATTTTGGTGGTTTCGTTCATTTCGACAGCCTCGCACTGAGATGCCAACAGCCTTGCACCGAACCGATGAAACATCCGCTCCAGGGAGAGCTCTTTTCATCTCGAGAATTGCCATTTTTGAACGAAACAGAACTTAGCGGTGGATCATAATCAGCTATGGGAGCTCCGCTCCCAAGGGCATAAACCGAACCATCGCTGCTGCCGACATAGATCAGCCCATTCCCTATGGCCGCAGAGGAAGAAATCCAGTCCCCGATTTTGGCCTTCCACAGCAGACTGCCGTCATACCTGATGGCATAGATATATCCGTCATTACTCCCCACGTAGATTGTGCCGTCGGCTCCTATGGTCGGGGAGGACCAGACCTTGCCTCCGGTTGGAAAGGGAGATCTCCATTTCAGGCTGCCATCAGGGTTGAGGGCATAAACCTTGCCATCATCGCTTCCCACATAGACGGTGCCATCAGCCCCTATGGCTGGTGATGAATCGACATCGCCGTTCGTCCGATAGCTCCACTTCACCCTGCTATTGGCGGCATCGGCGGGGTCGAGCGCATAGATCGTATTATTGCTGCTTCCGATATAGACCGTGCCATCAGTGCCAACTGCCGGGGAAGAATAAAATCCGCCCTCAGCCGCAAATTTCCATCTCAACCGGGTTTCGGGGCTATAGTCGATGCCTGATCTCAGCGCGTAGACTGCGCCGCCGGTACTTCCGACATAGATAGTGCTGCCGTCAGCCGAGATGGCCGGTGAAGAATAAATCTCGCCTGCTGCCTGATAGCTCCATCTCACACTGCCGTTCGAATCGAGGGCATATATCCAGCCCGATTCACCACCAATATAGATCACACCATCCGTGCCTATGGCCGGGGAGGAGAATACATCATCCATCGGCGGCATCTCCAGATCATCTGCCGGCGGAAAGGCCCATCGCCTGCTGCCATCTGGATATAAGGCATAGATCCTGCCGTCAAGGCTGCCCACGTAAATGGTGCCGTCTACCCCTATGGCCGGGGCGGAGCAGACCTCGCCTCCGGTTTGAAAACTCCACTTCAGGCTGCCATTCGAATTGATAGCATACACATTCTTATCATCGCTGCCGATATAGATCGTTCCGTCAGCACCGATGGCTGCTGAGGACTCAACCGCGCCTCCTGTTTTAAACAGCCATTTCAGGGTATTGGTTTGCGCTCCAACAAGAAAACCCTGCCCGGTGTGCTGGGCGTCAAACCCCCTGCATGGCCAGAGGGGGGGGGCAATATAGCCAAATGCATACAGTTTCCCCTCGCCTAGGATATAAACTGTTCCATCTTCGGCAATAGCCGGTGAGGAAACAGTATATCCTTCATTAACAAAGTCTGCGACTCGATAGCTCCATTTCAGGCTGCCATTGGGATCGAGGGCATAGATTTTGCCATCCCTGCCGCTTCCCAAATAGATCATGCCGTCAGCACCTATGGCTGGAGAGGAATTAGATTTGCCAGCCGGGTAGCTCCATTTCAGGCTGCCGTTGGGATCGATAGCGTAGAAATTATTGCCACCTCCGACATAGACTGTCCCGTTGGATGCAATAGCTGGTGAGTAGTAACTGTAGTCCTCTGTTTGAAAACTCCATTTCAGACTTCCATCAGCATTAAAGGCATCTACTTCGTAACTGCTGCTGACATAAATAGTACCGTCAGCACCAATAGCAGGCGAAGAATAATCGGAATTCTCGCCACTTGGCCGATCATTCCACCATATCAATATGGCTTCAGGGTCGAGGACACCGGGATTGAGAGCATAGATATAACCATCGGAGCTTTCGAGATAGAGATTGCCATTAACTCCAATGGCCGGAGAAGAAGTAAATCCTGTTTCCTGAAAGTTCTGGAAATACCAATCCAAGGTGTTGCCAGCCGGACTGATAGCCCGGACATAACCATCTTCACTGGCAACATAGATTGTACCATCAGAAGCTATAGCCGGAGTGGACAAGACAGTATACACCGCTACCTGATTGTTCCATTTTACTCTGCTCTCAGGGGTAGCGGCATATGGATCGAGAGCATAAAGCACACCTTCTTCAAATACCATATTTCCCTCGTTTATGATACCAATGCCAGTCACATATACCGTGCCGTCAGCCCCTATTGTTGGGGAGGAATAGATATAGCCATCGATCTGATGCATCCACTTCAGACCGCCGCAGGGCGTAATGGCATATATCTTGTTGATGTCCACAACATATACCGTGCCATCAGCCCCGATGACCGGAGAAGAACAGATACCTATGCTCTGGAGCTGATAGGTCCATTTCAGGGTATCGGTTTGTGCACCGCGGTATGGGCTTTGACCGGTGTGCTGTGCATCGTGTCCCACGCATGGCCAGGCACTGTCGGCTAATCCACTGCCCTGCACGTCAGAGCTTACCGCTACCAGTACCCCCAGAAAAAGCAAGCTTACCGAGTATACAAGACCCCTGCGACGTAACCAAGAAACCTTCTTCATGACAGCATCCTCATCAGAATTGACCTGTTGTTCCCAGGCACTGGTTAATCCAAAAAGCACCTGGAGTACAAGCCCTCTTCTCGTTCGTAGGTTCCCCTCATCCCTGCCAGAGATAAAGGGAAATAGTTCATCAGCTCATACCCACAAATAATAACGGAACATTATCTGAAGAATGAAACGAAGGCCTTCCCTAGAGTGGTTTTTATGATCGACGAATGGTAAGAGATAATCTCGTCGATCTGCATCAGCAGCTTTAACCTTTTAGATAACAATTTGAAAAGCCATCGATTACTTCCTGTATTTCGCACCCCGGATGCAGTATTCCAGACTTTGTTGATGCGTTAAAATAATGCATTAATTTAATAAAAAGTACAGAATATCGAATATTATATATTACCGATATTACTATCCCGGCGGTAACTTGTCAAGCATGAATACAATCATTTCTGTGGCGGTGCCTTGATTGTTTCCTTTTTGATCAGGCTCAACTTTCCGTTTTTAAGCTGGAAGATACTCTTTTGATACACACCTTCCTGATCAGTTGCCACTTGTTTTTCCGACTCGACGAGTTTCAAGACGCCGTTGACGAAATTATAATGATTTGCCTGGTAAATCATCCCCCCGTGTCCGCCCCGCTCGTAGGTGGAGAGACGATGTTTGCCTGAGTCAACAGTGAAAACCGGATAATTGCCGAGATAATCAAACTCCTGCTTTGAAGGGACATAAAGCCAATAGTCTGCGTAGGTATTGGCGGTACCGAGGCTGGTAGCAAAGAGGAGATCGTTATAACCGTCGAAGTTGATATCAGCGGTGCCGATAAAGACTTCGTCGTTCTTCCCTACAGGAGTCATATCATGAACTGCCAGAACCTGTGTCCAGCCAGGTTTATCGTCCCTGGATACCTGGAGTGACTCGACCACTCGCCGGTCATCCGGCAAATTTTTGAGTTTGAAGCGAACAGCAAAGGGATCCAGCCTCTGTGCGATCTTGAACCTGCAAGGGTCGCAGCTTACAGTCAGCAGGTTTTCAGAGGGCGGGGCAACAGTGTTTTTTTCCCCACAGGCTTGAAAGGAACCGATACAAAGCAGGAAGCATATCAGAGCGCACAGCGGTTTACCTACTGCCTGACTGATGCGCATCATCATGGGGCTACCTCACTGAGAAAGAATTTGGCCCTGGCAAGTTTCGCCTTACGGTCCTCCAAACCAATATAACCACCGTTGACTGCTTTTGTCACTGCCATAATATCATCTCTATCCGCCAGTGAATTCAGATTATTTTTCACCCAGAACCAGCAGGAAACGTCCACGGCGGTATAGGGATCTGCGGCAAGCAGCTTGGCGTTGTCATCCGTTGTGTAATCAATACCCCTTGCGTCGCCATACTTTTTATAATTGAAACGACCCGTGAGCTGGATCAGTCCGCGGCCTTTAAACCGCTTTCCATCTCCCGGCTGAGTGTTCCCGAGGTCAAGCCGGCCTTCGTAAGCTTCACCGCTTGCGACTTCCTCACTATATCTGAGGTCCCCGCTTTCATGTGCGATCTGTGCAAGAAAGTGCGCCCTGCGCAATGGTGTGGTAATTTGGCTTTCAATCATTTTCAGGTTCAGCGCATTGTAATATCTGGCGATATTAACAGAGGTTGCACGAATCACGATCCCTCTGAGCTTCGCTTCGGAAAAATGAGACGGCATGCCTTTCCGCAGATGCCGCAGCGTCGTACCGTCTGGCTCTATGCGTCCATCTGGCTTGGCCATGCGTACAACGCGGCGCTGAAACTCTTCAATCGCATTAATCGTGTGGCTGCCGATCAGCCCATCCTCGACAAGGGGACGTAAGGGGATAAGTTTATCGATATTCAGATTAAGAATAATCTGAACTGTCTTGACGTCGTCTTTATTGTTGACGCCATTTCGTCCGACTGATTTGGATATGCACATGATCACTCCTTTCGAACCTCATGTAGTTCATGACCTGAGCGGATACCCTGCATAAATCAAGGTATTCCCTTCTCCTGGAAATTATACCTGATTAGTGCTTTCACTACAAGGATATATCTTGCTTATTTGTCATCTTCATTACTCGACCAGCCATGCAGCCCGTGAACCAACGGCGTGTTTATCGCCTGCCTGCCCTGAAACTAACGCTTATGGTGATGGTTGAGAAAGGAGGCAGGTTTGATTGCAAAACCCACACCTGCGATTTTTCCCCTGCCGTGTCGAACGAAACCTCGACTGCCAGAAGGTGCCTGTCTGCTTGTGTGCACTTGCCGTCAAATCCGGCAGGGCTGGCCATGATTTCATAGGATTCCAACCCATCGGGAAAGAAGAAGATCAGGATACCGCTCTGGTGATGAGCAAGGGGGTTCAGAAGCACCGTGAGCCTTTCATCCGCTCTCAATCCATGCATGGTACGATCATACCTCAGCCCGGCTAGTTCGATGGCCCCTTGAGTAAAATGGATATGACTTGCAAGGAGAAAGGGAGTTTTTCGGTCCTTTCGGATGCCAAGGAGCCTGCAACCATGAGGAGGGATGGTCGGAAGACTCAATCCCTGCTCGAACCGGCCACGGTAGGTTTCCTGCCAGAAGTCGCAGGCATGGTAGAGATGACCGGGGCCGGTTGCCAGTCCCAGATGGCCAAGGTCAAGCTCCAGTGTCTCCTCCGTTTCTTTCCAGTTGAACAGGCCGACCACGTGCCAGCAATCGAAGCCGGTTTTCACCGCAAGGTCAAGCAGCCGGGGCGGTCTCAGCGGTCCGCTGTGCGGTCCGAAGAGATCGCGGGGCAGTGCAGCCTGTCCGTACGGAGGGATAAGCCGGGAGAGGATATTCCGCCTGCCCTCATCGGTGATAATATCAGCCATCCTGTCTCCCAGTGACAGCAGCCCGCCTGACAGAGCAGCGGCAGTGCATAAGGACAGCACCTCATCAGAAGTCAGATGCGGATCATTGACGCGCATGATCAGAGAATCAGGGTCATTGATCCACAATCCCCGGAAGATAAAGGAGCGGATCATACTGTTTCGGATTGCATTCCCGGCTGCCGGTGCGCTTCGCTCCGGGTTTTCCCAGCCGGTACTCACGTCCGGGCCGATGCGCATGGCCTCGACCAGACCGGCTGATGGTGCAAGCGGCGCACCGCAGGCGATAATGAAAGTATCATCACCCGCTGCCCGGCGGATGATTGAAAGGCCCTGGCGAAAAGCCCCGGCCCTGGTTGCCGTGGGATCGGAAAACCGGCCAGGCAGGGCAGCGCTGGAGAGAAAGTCCAGCTTGAGCAGGCGAAAGCCAAAGTCGCGCGTCACGGTTTCGATCAGGCTGCAGAGCCAGTCCCGCACTTGCGGGTGCGTGGGATCGAGGCCATAGAGCTGGTCATCCCAATTGCGGCCAGCCGAAACTGGGCAGCCATTCCGGTCGCGGATCAGCCAGTGCGGGTGCTGGCGAAAAAGGTCCGATTTTTCCTGCACCAGAAAAGGGGCCAGCCACAGGCCGGGCCACAGGCCCGCCTCGCGAATCTTTCCGGCCAGATATTTCAATCCGCCGGGGAATTTTTCCTCATCCGCCTCCCAATCGCCAATCGCCCGCTGGTAGCCATCGTCAATCTGGAAGTAGTCGAGGGGAAAACTTTTGCGGTGTCCGGCCAGATAAGCCAGATTTTCAAGGATAATCCGCTCGCTGATGTCCCGAAAGCAGCAGGACCACGAGCACCAGCCCACCGGCACCCGCCTGCCGGGTGAAAGCTTCCGGCAGACCCGGCTGCCACGACCGATCCGGCTGATGCCCGTCTCCCGCCGGGCCATTTTTGCCCAGGCATCCAGCCCGTCCAGAGGATTGCCGTGGCAGCCGACCATCAGCTTCTCGGACCGGAGAGTTTTTCCCGGCTCGAGCAGGATGCCGTCAGCCATTGACCGGGTCAGGAAAAAGCGCGGATTGCTCCGCTCGCCAAAGGCGCACTCGATATGGGCCAGTTGATCTTTGCCGGTTACAAACCCGACAGTCAGTGCCTGCCCGCTTTCTGCATCGACCACCGCACTGAGCCACTCGCTGATGAAGTGGCCAGGCAGCCGGGGCAGATACTCCATCGGCCAGGCATGATTGTAGCCGAGCAGCAATTGATTGCTGTTGACTGGCCGGATGGCTTCATCATGCATGCCAAGCACATAGGCCGGGCTCCAGGACTGAAAGCCATTGCACAGGCAGCGCCAGTTTCGGACCGGAATTTCGGGCAGCAGCTCTCCTCCCCGGTCACTGGAAAGGGCCAGGGGCGAAAACCAATCCACTGGCATTGGCCTGTCGGTGTGGTTGATCAGAGAAAGCTGCAGAGTGATGAGCGGATGATCGAGGTAGCGGGTGATCTGCCAGTGAAGAACCAGACCTGCATCGTCAAGGGCCAGGGTAGTCCGCATGCCCCGGCCGCCGAGGTCGTAGACCTCTGCCTGGCTTTCCAGGCAGATCCTGGAGCCGCCAGCGGTCGTGAGAATCTGTCCCTGCCCTCCCCGGCTGAAGGCTGCCGCGCCAAAGATGCCTTTCATCAGGAGCATGGTTTGGCCCTGCCCCTGGCCGCAGGCAGTAAGGTTAACCATACCGGCCTGAAGGTCCATGCCGAGAGACAGAGAAGTACCCTTGAGACTAATGGGGCTTTGTCCTCTCCTCATATTCCTCCAAGACATGCCTGAGAACATCTCTATTCAGTGCAGGTTCTTAAGCTCTTTTTCGGATATGCCGGTAGAATTCTTGATAAAATATCTCTCTTGGGCATTGACTTTGAAAATGTTTTCTGATAAGGTTTGCTCCATCTTATAGGTGACTTATATTTTCAGATAACGAAAACGGTGCCAGAATCCATGACCAGAGAACAGAAGCAAAAGAGCAATGCCACACACCATGAAATAAGTCATATCTTCTTCCTTTTTATCCTATTTTTCCACCTGTTCCTCTCATTACCTGCCGTTCAGTCCCAGGATGACCCCAATACTTCAGCTCCCGGCCAGGAACCGGCAGTCCAGACTCAGGAAGACCCGAACGCTCTTGCTCCTAACCGGGAAGTGGAGCTGGTGGGCAGGATCTATGGCTTTTCCCGGCAAGATGCACATTCTGGCAGAGACATTCAGGATACCGCGCAGGCAGGCGGCACTCCGGTCTTCATAGCCCAAAATTCAAAGGGGAACCTGTACGTGACCTACACCGGCCAGAAGCAGGAGGTTCAGGTCTTTGACCAGGCTGGCAAGTTTCTGTTCAGGTTCGGGGAGCGGGGGGATACGGAACAGAAGTTTTCCTCGTATATTTGCGGCCTGGCCATTAACAGCCGGGATGAAGTCTATGTATGTGATGTCTTGAAAAGAAAAATCCTGGTCTTTGATGCTCAGGGCAAATTTCTCTTCTCGTTCTCTTCAGTCCAGGGGCTTGCCAAAGAGGATAAGAACCAGGATACCACCCCTTCGCATATTGCCATTGATGCCAGGGACAGGGTTTACATCAGTGATACGGCCAATGGCCATGTCTGGGTCCACGATGCACGGGGCAAATACCTTTTCCCGCTCGGTGGACCTGAACAGGACCGGTTCCCTACTGCCGCTCATATCCGCTTCGATAAGCAGGGACGCATCTATATCCTCGAAGGACTGGCAAACAGGATTCAGGTCTGTGATCCAAAGGGCAATTCCCTCTTCACCATCGGGAAAACCGGCTCGCGGGCAGGGCAGTTCCTCCGGATTTCCGGGCTGGCCATCGACAGCCAGACCAGAATCTATGTCACCGATATCGTTCTATCAGCAGTTCAGGTATTTGATTCGAAAGGAGAATTCCTGGGGGTAATCAAGCAGATACCTGACAGGGAGGAGAGTCAAAAGCATTTTCATGGCCTGGCTCATATCCTCATCGGTCAAAAGGACCTGATTTATCTTATCGAGCTTCCCTTCCATCGGCTGACGGTCATACGGGATAAGCAATAAGCAGCTCCTGCTGTTGCGCCGCACACCATCCTCACCCGGCCTCACCCGGCTCTGATCCCTGGCAAAGATTTTACTTGTCTGCAATTTGTTGCATATATTGGATATATCAGGGAATAGAACAGCCGGAAAATTCAGGGAATCCGATCGCCTTTATCCTGAAATCATTGTTGGGCACCCTATGGTATGTTTTTTGCATATTTCTCAATAAGCCAGGGAAAAAAACAATCTAACGGGGGGACCCCCGGGACCGGGAGTGTAGAGGGAATGCGCAGGACAATGAAAACTATGCTCATGAAAAAGAACATTGAACACATTGGATATATGATCACTATCCTCACGACCGCTATCCTCAGCCTGATCAGCCTGGCTGTTTTTCCGGCTCTCGATGCTCTGGCTCAACCCCCCCCGGCTACATCCGCTGATACAGTTGCCGTTGGCCGGAAGGTGCGATGTCTTGGCACCATTTACAGTGTCGATGAGCAGGGGAAGCCGAATCTCAAAGATGGTCTTCCAAAGGGAATCGCTCTTGACGAGGCCGGAAAGCTCTTTGCTGTCTTTCTGGACAGGACCGAAGTTCAGGTCTTTAATGCCCAGGGAAAATTCCTCTACCGGTTCGGAAAGAAGGGAACAGGGCCGGGTGCTTTTGTGCTTCCCATGAGTATCGAAGTTGCCGGCAATGGGACGGTTCTGGTATTGGACCCGGAGTTAAAAAAAGTGCTGGCTTTCTCAAACAAGGGAGAGTTTCAATCCGAATTCAGCTTTGCCGAAAGCAAAGGGCCGCATGACAAAGAGCCGGTGCGCTGTACCAAGATGGGCCTGGACCGGCGGAATGATGTGCTCTATCTTTCGGACAGTGCCAATGCCAATATCAAACTCTTTAACCTTAAAGGAGATTTTCTCGGTCTTTTCCCTCTGGACAGGGCAAAAGCGGTAGCTGCCCCTGGCAAAACTTCATTTGATTCACAGGGGCGCATCTATATCATCGATTCCATCAATGGCTGGGTTCAAGTCTACAGCAGCCAGAAAAAATTACTGCTCTCTTTCGGAGAACTGGGAGCCCGGCTGGGCAACCTGGCCAGGCCCGTTGCCGTCTCGGTGAACAGCCAGGGAAATATTTATGTCCTCGACCGGCTGCTTTCAGTTATCCAGATTTTCGACCCCAGTGGCCGGGTTATTGACCTGATTAAAGATACGGATGTTCCCGACGGCCTGAATTCGGCGGAACCGTTCGATATGGTCATGGACGCCCAGGGAACAATTTATGTATCGCTTCAGGGCCCGCACTGCATCAAGGTATTGAAGGATTCAGGAGAAAGACGCAGATGAAAGGAAGGGTTTGTCATCTTTGGGCTTTGTTCGGCATCTTGGCTGTATCCATCCTCTTCAGCTTTTCGGTTCTGCTGACTGGCCAGCCGGGAATTGCCCGCGGTCAGGCCGAAACCGGAGCCGAAGATGACTACCTGGAATCAAGCGGAGCGGAGGAAGGAAACGATACCTTCTCCCAGGCCACAGTTCTTGGCCCCGGCTTGTATGAAGGGCTTCGCTGCCTTGATGTGGACTGGTATAAGATTACCATTCCCGAAGAACAGGCCCTGCGGATAACCCTGATGTTTTCAGACAGCAATAATGGCAACCTGGACCTTGTTCTGTACCGGGGTGAAAATGATCCCTCCTGGAAACCGGGATATGGCAACTGGGTTGCTTCGTCCTTCTCCCAGACGGATAACGAGGAAATTCTCATCCAGGCCCAGGCCGGTACCTATTATTGCCAGGTTTTCTCTTCGACTCCGGACGCCGATAATCAGTATGCACTGAAGATCGAGGGATTTTTGTATACTCCGACCGTTTATTTTTACCAGTGGATCGATGTCCCCCCGGCGGCTGCTCCGCTGTTCTTCCTCAACTCGGATGACAGCTTTGAAGAAGTGGATATCGGCTTTCCCTTTTTCTTTTTCGGTGAAGAAGTCACCAGCCTTCTTGTTTCCTCCAACGGCTATCTGACCTTCGGTGAGAATTGTGCTACCGAAGCCGAGAATAACGCCTTGCAAACCATGGTTCAGCCCCTGATTGTTATCGCTCCCTTCTGGGATGATTTAAATCCTGAAGCAGGCGGAGAGGTTTATGCCTGGCTCGATGAAGAAAGCTCTCCCCGGCGGTTTATTATTCAATGGAACGAGATGTGCTCCTACTATGCTGCACAGGGAACTGCCATCACCTTTGAGGTGATACTTTCCGAGGGGAGCAATGCGATCACTTTTCAATACAAGGATCTGCTTTTCAGGTCCCCCCAGGATGGGTACAGTTACGGCCAGTCAGCTACCGTAGGGCTCAAGTACTCCCGCTCCAATCAATTGCTGTCGCGGCTCTACTCCTATAATGGACAAAGAGCCAATGCCTACCTTGCCGATGGCCTGGCTATTTCCTTTGCTCCATCCAAGATTCAGCCCTCTCCCTTTGTTATCAGTTATGTTCCTGACTCCAGGGATCCTGATTCGCTCTCTTTCCCCAGAGACAGGGCCATTGCCATTAATTTCAGCAAGCCGATGAATCCTGACCTGACATCCTCCGCTCTGGCCATTCAGCCCCCTGTTCACGGTCAGGTCAGGTGGCTGAACAATAATCAGACGCTCTGGTTTCATCCTGATGAATACTGGGCCGGAGCACAAGCCTATACCGTATCGGTCAGCCAGACGGCGCAAGACCTCGACGGCCTTGTGCTGGCCACCGCTTTCCAGTTCACGTTTATCACCGACGAGAATCTGCCTCCCCCGCCTGTTGAAGTCGATACGCTCCCCCCGCAGGTGACACTATACCTGGATAGTAACAGAACCGATGCTGTGCCGGTATCGGCAAAAGTTTACCTTGCCTTCACCGAACCGATGGTTCCCCAGTCAGTCGAAAAGGCCCTGTCCTTCTCCCGGACCGGCGGCGGAGAGGTGGCCTATACACTCACTGCCCAGGACCAGGACCATACGCTCTGGACTATCTCTCCCGGCCAGAATCTGGCCTATGACTCGGCTTATACCGTAGAGGTCCGGCCATCGGCCCTGGATGAAGCCGGAAATGCCCTTGGCACTCCAGTCAGTTTATCATTTAGAACCCAAAAGCCGCCGGGTTCGGGGCCAGGGGATTCTTTGAGCTGGAATACTGGAACCTGGGGTGCCGGAACCTGGAGTACTGGAACCTGGAATGCCGGGTCCTGGAATTTCACTTCGAATTGGCAGGGAGGATGGTCAGGCGGATCATCACTGTTTTCCTCTTCCTCCTCCTTTATCATGCCATCGATGCCATCAACCAGCCCCTTCACGACGACCGGAAGCTGGAGCGGCAATTACCAGTTCACCGGAACCGGACTGTCAGGCGTCACCTCCCCAGCATGGAATCTGCCAGATAATACAGCCCTCTTTTCGGGCCTGGACCTGACAACTTCCAATTCCTGGTCAAGCCCTTCCTTCTTCTCCCCCTTCGCAGGGAGCTTCAATGCAGCGGGAGCAGCTTTCTCCGGATCAGGGGGTGCATCCTTCCCCGACAGATCTTTCACTCTGGGCGGCAGCTTGATGTATCCGGCCGGTAACATCTTTTATGATACCCTGAGCTATGGCCGTACCAGCAGCCTCTTTTTTCCCAACATTTTTCAGCAATACTGAAGAGAAATCTGAAAATAATTATTGCAAAATATAACAATGGCAGGTGATATGAAAAAATTACCCTATACGCGGATTTTCGGTGCGGTTTTCCTGATTATTTTCCTGAGTGTCCGGATACCGGGAATCTCGGGGTCTGCCCAGGCAGCCCCGGTTATTACCAGTATCTCCCCCGATCATGGGCCAAGAGGGATGAATACGGATCTGACTATCAGGGGAGCGGGATTCTCGCCGGGGATGAAAGTCTCGATCTGGGGAGGAGGAGTTTATATCAAAGGCTCACATTCTACCGCCGGATCAGCCAACAGCCTGTATTGCTCCGGTTCTTACGTATATCTGGCCTGCGGCCGGAAGGGAGGCGCAAGCGGAAGTAGTGGAGTCTATATCTTCCCTATCGAAAATCCCGCAAGCCCGCAGCCGCTGAGCTTCCTGTCCCTGCCCGGTCAGGCCAGCGATATTCTGGTCTTTGACAACTATGCCTATGTGGCGGCTGAGGAAGCTGGCTTTCAGATTCTGGATGTCCGGGACCCGGCAGCTCCTTCCTGTGTCTCTTCCCTTCCCCTGAACGGAAGGGCTCTCAAGGTTTCTCTCTATGGCCATCACGCATACCTGGCCGCGGATTACGGCGGATTGCAGATCGTGGATATCAGGAATCCCCGCCAGCCTGCTCCGGCAGGCTCGTTGGTACCCTCACCAGACAGTTGTATCCTCGATGTCGTCACCGAAGGAGGCTACGCCTATCTGGCAGCCGGATGGGCGGGAGTAAAGATCGCTGATATCGGCCATCCGGAAAATCCCGCAATCGCCGCCGACTTTCCCTGTCCCGGCCGCTTTGTCATGGGAGTATTCAAGTATCAGAATTACCTGTATCTTTCCGAAATGGAAAACGGGGTGGAGATTCTGGACATCAGCGATCCCCTCTCCCCGAAAGCAGCGGCTCACCTGGCCACGCCAGGGCTTGCTCACCAGGTTTCCATCAGGGGAAACTACCTTTATGTGGCAGATGACTACCGGGGGGTTGAGATTTTTCGCCACGACCTTACCCAGGGGTGCAGCCTGGTGGGATTTCAGGAGACTCCCGGCTGGGCTGTGGACCTGCAGGTGGTCGATAACCATGTTTTTGTCGCTGACAGCCAGGGGGGATTGCAGATTCTGGATGCTGAAAATCCCCGCAATCCTTCTCTGGTCAGCATGGTCGATCTTTTGGATGGCTCAGCGGGAGTTGAAGTCAGCGGCCTCAAGGTGCAGGGTGATTATGCCTATGTTTTCAGCAGGGCGAATTCCTTTTCCGATGAAAACTGGCTGAAGATCCTGGATGTTTCCAACCCCAAAAACCCTCATGTTTGCGGGAAGACCCGGAATATCGGCCCCTGGCCTGAAGATCTGGCGATCAGTCAGGAATATGCCTATCTGGTGGATGATTATACCGGGCTTGAAGTTTTCAATGTTACCTATAAGCAGTCTCCGCAGCGGGTATCGTTTTACGACCGCGATACCTCCGGGGGGAGGGGAATTTTTATCAAGGATAACACCCTTCTTCTGGCCGACTCTCTGGCCAGCGGTACGGCAGGCATCAAAATCTTCACTCAGGATGCGAAAATGCTGCCCCTGAGGTTAGGAACTGCTGGGCTCGCCGATGCGAAGGCCAGTGCAGAGGCTATCTACGCTGCGGGAGATTATGCTTTTCTGGCTGCCGGTGAGGCCGGGGTGAGTATTTTTAACCTTCGGGATCCGAGTCAGCCTGCGCTGATCAGCACCCTTCCCCTTGCCGGTTTCATCGGCGATCTCCTGGTCGCAGGGCCATATGTCTATCTGGCCAACAGGAAGGGACTTATCCAGGTGATAGATATTAAACTGCCTTCAAACCCGCACCTGCTCGGCTCCTGCAAAACCGCGGGAGAGCCCGGGTCCATGGCTCTTTCCGGTAATTACCTCTATGGAGCGGAAGGAGAGGCTGGCTTGCAGGTCATTGACATCACTCAGCCGGAAAAGCCCCTGGCCGTGGTTTCCCTCGCCACCCTGACTCCTGCTGAAGAGGTGGTGGCCGATGGGGAATATATCTATGCGGCGGTGCGAAATGGCCTGATGATCATGAGCGCCTTGAAACCCTGCCCGTCGGTATCCTCTGTCGATCCGGCTACCCTGCGGGTTTCCACGCCTGCCGGGCTTGCTCCGGGTACCTATCACCTTACCCTGACCGACCCCAATGGGAGCATGACTGTCCTGCCCAATGGATTTACTGTTGAAGCCAACCGCCCGCCGGTCATGGAGCCAATCGCCGATAACCCGATGATAGCTGTCACCGAAGGGGAAACCCTGACTCTGACCATCAGGGCCATCGATCCTGATGGAGACCCTCTGAGCTACACCGCATCTCTTTCCCGCCTCCCGCAAGGGGCCAGCCTGTCGGGGAATGTTTTCACCTGGCGGCCAAAGTCCGGGGACAGCGGCCTGTACCCCAATATCTGGTTTCAGGTCACAGACGGGGAATTTATCATCGAGCGGACAATCAATCTGGCAGTCATCGATAATGGCAACAATGGCGATAATGGCGGCGATGGCAACAATACCCCGCCTGAGCTTGGCCTGATCCCGTCTCAGACGCAGGGGGAAGAGGGCAAAGCAATCGCTTTTTTGATTGAAGCCTTCGATCCTGATCCGGAAGACCGGGAAAACCTCACCATTACCCTGCTGAATGCTCCAGCCGGGGCGACATGCCAGATGTTGACGGGGGGGCAGGATAATAAGGTTATTGCCCGCTTTCTCTGGACGCCCGATTACGGCCAGGCAGGGACGTATACGATTACTTTGCAAGCTTCAGACCAGCAGTTATCGGACCAAAAGACCCTCACCCTCATGGTCCGGGAAGCAGCCCCTGCTCCCGCCAGATTCGAGCTTAAGGCGGGGGCCAATACCTGGCTGTGCCCGGCAGGAAGAAATCAGGCTCAGTATACTTCCTTCACCTTTCTGCGGGAGATGGGCGAAGATGCTCTTTTCTCCCTCCAGGCTTACGATTGGGATGGAACGCCGCTCAAAAGCTGCTCCTGGCTCTTTGGCAGACCCTGTGGCGATGACTTTCCCATGGACCGGAGCCGGATCTACCGGATTCAGGCCAGGAGGGGCGTTTCGTTCACCTGGCCGAGGGATTAGGGGGGAGGATTATTCGAAAAATTCCCTGATTCTTTTAGGGAAATGTTACCTGTCCTTTTGTTGTTATCGAGGTTTTAGCAGACCATTATAAGCGTACCTTTGCATTATCTAATTGGCCAACAAACTCATAATTACCTGCTCGGCCTTGTTAAGCTCATAGCCGTAATAGACGATATTGCCCTTCTTATCGATGACAATGTTCGTAGGGGTGCCTTTCACCCGGTATCTTCTGGCAACTTCCCCCTTCTGGTCAAGCAGGACATCGAACACGACGCCCTTTTGCCTGGCGAAATTCTGGACTTTTTCCGGTTTTTCACCGATATCGACCGATAGAAACTTTACCTGCTCGGCCAGGGATTTTTCAATCTTGTTAAGGTGGGGAATTTCGGCTACACAATACGGGCACCAGGTTGCCCAAAAATTTATGAGAACGATCTTGTTTCCGAGAAAGTCAGTCAGACTGACCTTTTGATTCCGGATACTGTGCAGGGTAAAATCCAGAGCGGGCATGGCATTGGATGGGCTGCTTTTTGGGGTCTCATTGGTTGGCTGGGCTTTCTGTGCCTCATTCGCCGATGGTTTCGCCTCGCTTTTTTGATTCACTTCGGCCTGTTCCGAGGGCTGTTTTTGCGCCTTACAACTCGTTGCCATGAGAAGAATTCCCATTACCGGGATGATCATAACTTTTCGGAGAATTGCCATCTTCATTGTTTCTTCCTTTCTCAGCTATACATTTCTCAGGTATACATAATAGGTGTATATAATGTGCAGTGGTCCCGGGCTTATAGCCAGAGCCTTCCTGCCTGGATAAGATAATACTCACCCAGAGCAAGCATAAATAACCCAAACGCTGTCTGTGCCCGCTTCATCCACACTCCCGACTTGGGAAGGGCAGTGAGGATTCCGGTGAAGGTTCCGGCCAGAATGAGTAAAAAGCCCATTCCCAGTGCATAGGTAAAAAGAAGGCTGATGCCAAAAACCAGATTCTGCTGCGTGGCAATATACGTCAGCAGCACTCCGAGAACAGCTACGGTACAGGGCGCGGTAATGAGGCCGGAAGCAAGGCCAAGTCCAAAAGCACCGATAACGCCCTGTCGAACCTTGCCGGACCCGGACCGGTTCAGGAAGGACGGCATGGGCAGGGAAAACAGCCCGAGCGTGGAAAGGCTGAAGAAAATGATAATATTGGCAATAATGAGATAAGCGACAGGGTTATTCTGTATCTGGCCGAACAGCATGCCGCTCAAAGCGGCAAAAGCACCGAGGAAGGAATAGGTTATTGCCATACCCAGAACATAGGCAGAGGAAAGAACAAAACCGCTCATTTTGGTCCGGTTGCCCTGGCCGCCGATAAATCCGACAATGACGGGCAGAACAGGGTATACGCAGGGAGTGAAGGAAGTAGCCACGCCAGCCAGAAGAACTACCGGATAGGCAAGAACCGATGTTGATTGAATATAGCTTTGAGCTATCTGAAATAGATTATGAAGCATACTCACTCAATATACTTCTTGATTTTTTGCAGGAATTTTTCTTCAGACATTCCCCCGGAGAATTTTTCCTTCAGGACACCTTTTTGAAGGATGACCACGGTGGGAAGGCTCATCACGCCGTACTGGACAGCCAGAGGCTGATTCCGGGTAATATCCACCCTGCCGAGAAAACAATCGATGCCGGCGGGCAGGGCAAGTTTTTCCATAAACCGCTGCAGCTCTTTACAGGAACCGCACCACGGGCTCTCGAAAAGGACGATTGCCCACTCATGGCCGGTATAGGTTTGATCCCCCGGATTAATGGTCACAAGGTCACTCATGGTATCTGTTTCCCTCCAGTGCAGTAACTTTTCAATATTATCATTTTATTATTCTCAGGTCAACGGACCTTTTCTTTTTTCTCCTCGGCTATCTTCGCTTTTCCCAATTACGGTACGTCTCACGCACAGGTTCGTGAATCGTCGGGTGCTTGCCAAAGGTGTGGGAAGAAGGCTTAACAGCATGGCGCAGGTAGATGTGGATTATCCCGCTGGCAGCAAAAAAGGCTGCTGAAAAAGCGTGGAGAGCATAGCACCAGGCAATCATCTCCCGCTGGTACAGGTGAGAATTCCATAGAATCAGGCCGCTCGATGAGGATAACAGGCCAAAGAGCATGACTCCCAGAAAGTGAATTTTTTGAGCCGTGGTGAATTTCCCTCGTCCCTGAGAGGCTTCATGATGAGCAGGGTAGGTCTTCACTCCATTCAGCCAGTTCGCGGCTGTCTGATAGGGGCCATATTCCCTCAGCCAGGCCCAAAAGGTAAAGACCAGGCCGATGGAGAAAAAAATTCCAGCCCGGCGATGAATAAAGGCTGCTCTCCGAGCATTACCAAAGAGACGCAAGGTTACCTGGAAGGAGGGAAATATCAGCCCCCCATGAGTAAGGAACAGGACCACAAGACTGACTGTCAGCAGCCAGTGTCCAATCAGCTCGATGGGGGAAAGACGGCGCACGCCGGTCAGTCGGCGCTTTGTGCTCATCGGTGTGATTCTCCGGATCCTTCTCGGTTGTGCAGCTTGCTGCAGGTGTAGTGGATGATGGCACTGAGCAGGGCAAGCCCCACACCTCCACCGAACAGCGGCTTGAATACCCGCTTCCACCAAAATACTGCCCCCGGTACTTCAGGACTGGCGGGGAGCCCGTAATTCTGGGGAGGAGCCTGGAGGACAAACATCACGTGCAGTCCCTTGACTTCGTTCTCACCATAGATATTTTTATATCCCGCAGCCTTGGCCTGCTGAAGCAGTACATTCCGGTCTCCGAAGCGGATAGCCCCGGTAGGACAGCCTTGAGCACAGGCTGGCGCAGCGCCCATAGCTATCCGGTCGTGACAGAAATGGCACTTGCTGACCTTCCGGCTGCGCTCATCGAATTGAGGAATTTCAAAGGGGCACAGGTTGACACAATATTTACAGCCGATGCATTTATCCGGGTTCAGGATCACTGCCCCTTCCGGTGTCTTCTCTATGGCTCCCGGTGAAGGACAGACCAGCATGCAGGCAGCATCGGTGCAATGATAGCATTGCCGCTTCAGGAAAAGCCATTGCATTCCATGCTCTGTTTTCATCTCCCGGAAATGAATCTGGGTGTAGGTATTGAATGAAAGCCCGGGAGGGTTCTCATAGGAGCCCAGGTTGGTGGTCGATTCAGCCGGCAGTTGGTTCCACTGCTTGCAGGCAACCTGACAGGCGCGGCAGGCAATGCAGCGCTCCGGATAAATCAAAAAAGCCTTTTCCATGCTCAAACTCTCCTCCTTCTCTCTCTTATCGACCAGCAGTATCTGAATCTCCGGGGAGGAGGGTGAAGGAAGAGGTTGTGGTGGTTGAGAATTGTTCTTAGAATGTCGGTAGCGAGCGGTAAAGAGATAATTTTTCTTTTTCTGATGAACATTATCGTCATCCCCATCTCAAATCGACTACCGTTATCTGAATCTCCGAGAGAGGAGGGCAATGGCAAAACTTGCAGGTTGATGATGCCGTCCGAATTATTTGTTTGACGAACTATAACAGTCGATATAGTATAAAGAATATGCGGATAAGTAGTAATGACCGATGAACTATTAACAGCAGAATAAACTGTAGGGTAGTTGAACCGAATGAGTGTGACAGGTTGTGATTCCTTAAAGATAGAGGTCCCCGTTCATGAGAAAAAATAGATGACCAAACTCCAGGCCATTCGCCAGAAAGTTATTGAGAGAGAATATTACTTATCATCTCATGCTGAAGATGAGATGATAGATGATAATTTGGAGAGAGATGATATTGAAAATGCAATCCTTAAGGGCAAGATTGAGAAGAAACTAACACGGGATATAAGGGGAACAAGATACAGAATTGAGGGGCCATCCAAAGACGGAAGAACCATTCATGTCATTGGTAGGTTTAAAGAGGATGGTAGCCTCATCATAATAACAGTATACGCTTTATCGGAGGGAGCATGATCTGTGAATTTTGTGGGGGCCAGACAGTAAAAAAGAGGGTCAAGAAGCAACATTGGCTTCATGGCAAGCTGTACATAGTTGAGAATGTGGAGGCCGAAGTCTGTCTTGAATGCGGGGAGCGATACTATCATGCTAAGATCCTCGATGAGATAGACCGCTTCCTTGAGGCTGAACACCAAGTAAAAGACCGGATAGACGTTGAAGTGGTTAGTTTATAAATGCTTGTTATCGGCCTCTGTCCTTGGCTGTATATGGGGGATCACAGCAAAGGGCCCCTGTGGCAGGGGCGCCGCCCCTACAAGTGGTTGGGGAATTTTCGTGCCGTGTAGTTAGTGGCGGGACATTCCTGCCCCGCCCATAAGCTGCTATTGATACTCAACATCGATGACCGCCTTCATCACCTTATGGCCCACCAGGATTTCGGCGATCTGGACGGCATTCAGGGCAGCGCCTTTGCGGAGGTTATCGGCAACCACCCACAGGTTCAGACCGTTCTCTATGGATTCATCCTCTCTGATCCGGCCAACGAAAACTTCGTCCTTGCCCGCGGCATCCATAGCCAGAGGATACTGGTTCTTGGCCGGATCGTCGACCACAATCACGCCGGGGGCTTTCCGAAGAAGTTCCCGGCACTCGGCAGCCGTAATTTTCTTCTCCGTCTCGATGTTCACCGCTTCCGAATGTCCGATGAAGACCGGCACCCTCACGGTCGTGGCGGTCACCCGGATCGAAGGATCTCCCATGATTTTCTTGGTTTCAAAAACCATCTTCATTTCTTCCTTGGTGTAGCCGTTTTCCTGAAACACGTCGATGTGCGGCAGGCAGTTGAAGGCGATCGGATGAGGGTAAACTTTCGGCTTGATATCTTCTTTCTTAAAATTCAGCATCATCTGTGCCTGGTGAAACAGCTCATCCATTCCCTTTTTCCCGGTGCCGGATACCGATTGATAGGTGCTGACGACAATACGTTTGATTTTAGCCCGGTCATGGATCGGTTTTAAAGCCACCACCATCTGAATCGTGGAACAGTTGGGATTGGCGATAATTCCCTTATGGGTAAAAATGGCTTCCGGATTCACTTCCGGAACCACCAGCGGGACATTGGGATCCATTCGCCAGGCACTGCTGTTATCGATGACCACGGCTCCGGCCCTGGCAGCCTTGGGAGAAAATTCGAGGCTGACCGACCCGCCGGCTGAAAACAGGGCTACATCAACGCCGGTGAAGGAGTCGTCTTTCAATTCCCTGACGACAAACTCCCTATTGTTAAAGGTGACCTGGCTTCCGGCAGAACGTGAGGAAGCCAGGGGAACCAGCTCCTTGACCGGAAAGCACCGCTCTTCCAGAACAGAAATCATCTCCCGGCCCACAGCTCCCGTAGCACCTGCTACGGCCACAACATATTCTTTTTTCCTGTCCATAGTTTCGTTTGTCCTTTCCAATAGTCAGGGTCGTGAAGCAGCCTGGTTGATATAACCAACGATAATATCCCCTACCTCGGTGGTGCTGACTCCGCTGTTAGCCGAAAGGTCCTTCAGCCTGCCGCTGGCAAGAGCATCGACAATGGCTTTTTCCAGCAGCGACGAGGCACGCTTTTCGCCCAGGCGATCCAGCATCATTTGACCGGCGCAAATCGTGGCCAGGGGATTGATCACGTTTTTCCCCGTGTACTTGGGAGCTGATCCGTGGATGGGCTCGAACATGGATACTCCGTTCGGATTGATATTCCCGGAAGCGGCGACTCCCATTCCGCCCTGAATCGCAGCTCCAAGATCGGTGATAATATCGCCGAACATATTGCAGGTAACAATGACATCGAACCATTCAGGATTTTTCACCATCCACATGCAGGTGGCATCGACATGGGCATGGTCCTTTTCAATGTCCGGATATTCGGCCCCAACCTCTTTGAATACCCGCTGCCACAGGTCGTGGGCATAGGTCAGGACATTCGACTTATCACACAGGGTCAGCTTTTTCCGCAGGTTTCTTGCTCTGGTGTAGTCAAAGGCGTACCGGATGCAGCGCTCGACTCCTTTGCGGGTATTGATCATCTCCTGGGTGGCTACCTCGTCCGGAGTTCCTTTTTTAAAGAATCCTCCGACACCGATATATAACCCTTCGGTATTCTCCCGGACCACGACAAAGTCGATTTCTTTGGGTCCCTTATTCTTGAGCGGGGTCTCCACTCCAGGATAAAGCTTTATCGGCCGCAAGTTAATGTAGAGATCAAGCTCAAAGCGAAGCCGCAGCAGGACACCTTTTTCCAGGATGCCCGTTTTGACTCCCGGATGCCCGACAGCGCCAAGGTATATGGCATCCATTTGCCGCAATTCCGAAATGGCCGAATCCGGGACAAGCTCTCCCGTGCGCAGGTAGCGCTCCCCACTGAAGTCATAATCCACCTTTTCATACGAAAAATCCGAGACCCTGGAAACTGCATCCAGGCATTTCAATCCTTCACGCATTACTTCCGGGCCGATTCCATCTCCCGGGATGACAGCAATTTTCTTGTGAGCCATGAGCTGATAACCTTTCTTCCTGCACTGAGGTTGTATTTTTTCTGAATGGTTGTACGTATCTCTTATCTGCGGCTGGTCTTGATATAGTTAATCAATCCACCGGCAGAAATCAATTTCTGCATGAATTGCGGATAAGCAGAGATCTTATACTCTTTCTGCTGGCTGCGGTTGATAATTTTACCGGAATCGACATCCACTTCGATGACATCGCCTTCCCGGATTTCCTCGGCAGCCTCCCGGCATTCGACGATCGGCAGTCCGATATTGATGGCATTCCGGAAAAATATCCGGGCAAAGGTTTTGGCGATCACGCAGGATATCCCTGCCTCTTTGATGGCCCAGGGAGCATGCTCCCTGGATGAGCCGCAGCCAAAGTTTTGTCCGGCTACGATCAGATCACCGGGGGAAATCCTGCTGACAAAATCCTCGTCGATTCCGGCCATGCAATGCTGAGCCAGTTCTTTGGGGTCAGAAGTATTCAAATACTTTGCCGGAATGATTTCATCAGTATTAATGTTATCTTGATATTTCCATGCCTTGCCAACAATCGCCTTCATACTTCGTGCCTTCCTGTTTCTTGTGAATGGTAAGATTCTCTCCCACAGAGGTGTTCACTCTCGCGCGTTCCTGCTCTCCCACTCCTTTACTCCCTGTATATCCCTGTATATCCCTGTATATCTCTGTGTGCCTCTGTGTCTCTGTGGTTTCCTTTGCCTTTGTCTTTCCTCAGTCGGAAACGACTTCCCTGGGGTGGCTGATCTTGCCGGTGATGGCTGAAGCAGCAGCCACGGCGGGATTTGACAGGTAGACTTCGCTGTGGAGGTGCCCCATCCGTCCGATAAAATTCCGGTTGGTGGTAGCCAGGGCCCGCTCTCCGGCAGCCAGAACGCCCATATATCCTCCCAGGCAGGGTCCGCAGGTCGGTGTGCTGATCGCTGCTCCGGCATCCAGGAAGATGCTGAAAAGTCCTTCCTCCATAGCCTGCCGGTAAATGCTCTGCGTTGCGGGAATAACAATCAGGCGCACTCTGGGGTCTGCTTTTTGTCCTTTGAGTATCTCTGCCGCCTGGCGAAGGTCGGATATCCGGCCATTGGTGCAGGAGCCGATTACCACCTGATCGATCGGAATATCCCCGATCTCGTCAACAGGCCGGCTGTTTTCCGGCAACGGCGGCAGGGCGACCTGCGGCTGGATATCCTCGGCCCGGAATTGCAGGGTCTGGCAGTAGCGGGCACCGGGGTCGCTGGCAAAAATCGAGAATTCGCGTTTCGCTCTCTCCCGGGCATACTGGAGTGTGGTCTCGTCGGGAGCGATGATCCCGTTTTTGGCCCCGGCCTCGATGGCCATGTTGCAGATGCTGAGGCGGCTGTCCATGTCAAGGGCAGTTATGGTTGATCCGGTAAATTCCATAGCCATATACAGCGCTCCGTCAACCGTGATCCGGCCAATGGTATACAGGATAAGATCCTTGCCGTACACCCATCGGTTGAGCGGCCCGTCAATGGTTATTTTGATCGATTCCGGCACCCTGAGCCAGATTTTGCCGGTAATCATGACCGCGGCCAGATCAGTGCTGCCCACGCCGGTGGAAAAGGCCCCCAGGGCTCCGTAGGTGCAGGTGTGAGAGTCGGCCCCGATGATCAGATCACCGGGCAGAACCAGTCCCTGTTCGGGCAAAAGAGCGTGTTCGACCCCCATCTGCCCGACTTCGAAGTAATTGGTAATCTGGTGCCTGCGGGCAAAATCCCGCATGATTTTACACTGCTCGGCAGACTTTATGTCCTTATTGGGAGCGTAATGGTCAGGGACCAGAACCAGCCGGTTTCGGTCAAAGACCTGGCTGGCCCCAAAGGATTCAAACTCCCGGATAGCTATCGGTGCGGTAACATCATTGCCCAGGGCAATATCGACCCCGGCTTCGATAAATTCACCCGGCACTACCTGATCCTGCCCCGCATGAGCGGCCAGGATCTTTTCGGTGATGGTCATTGGCATACTGCTTCATCCTTCTCTTTTTCTTGTATCTTCTCTCGTTCGTTCATGTGCATGGCCTTATTGATCGCATTCAGATAGGCATTGGCACTGGCAATAATAATATCCGATGAGGAGCTTCGACCGGTAATAATTTTGCCATCAAACTGGACCTGAATATGTACATTGCCCAGGGCATCCTTGCCGACCGTGGCCGATTGAATGGAATAGCTCAACAATTTGCCGGACATGCCGGTAATCTGATCGATGCATTTATAGGTGGCATCCACCGGGCCGTCTCCGTACGATGCCTCCAGAAAGACCTCCCCATCCGCCCGGCGAAGCCCTACCGTAGAGGTCGGGATAGTTTTATCCCCGCTGCTGATCTGGATATATTCAAGGGTGTAGGTTTCGGGAATCTGCTGAATCCCTTCCTCGACCAGAAGCCGCAGGTCCTCATCAAAGATGTCCTTTTTCTTGTCAGCCAGTTCCTTGAACCGGAGAAAGGTTTTATCCAGTTCTTCAGAAGTCAGTTGATATCCCATCTCTTTCAGTTTCTCGGAAAAGGCATGCCTTCCGGAGTGCTTTCCCAGGACGAGCTTGCTTTCCTTGAGGCCGACCGACTCAGGGGTCATGATCTCGTAAGTAGATTTTTCTTTTAAAAACCCATCCTGATGGATGCCCGATTCGTGGGCAAAGGCATTTTCACCGACAATAGCTTTATTCTTCTGGACAATCAGTCCGGTGAGGTTGCTGACCAGGCGGCTGGTCTTCATGATCTCTTCGGTTTTAATCGCGGTATTGATTCCAAACAGGGCCCTGCGGGTCGCCAGGGCCATGACTACCTCTTCGAGGGAGGCATTTCCTGCCCGCTCGCCCAGTCCATTGATCGTGCACTCGACCTGCCTGGCCCCGTTCTGGACCGCGGCCAGGGAATTGGCTACCGCCAGGCCAAGATCATTGTGGCAGTGGACGCTGATTACTGCCTCGGCGATGTTTGGCACGTGCTCAAAAAGGTAAGCGATCAGGGCCCCGAATTCCGAAGGGATGGCATAGCCAACCGTATCGGGAATATTGACGGTCCCGGCCCCGGCTTTAATGACCTCGGTGACTACCTGGCACAGATAGTCACGGTCCGAGCGGAAAGCGTCTTCGGCGGAAAATTCGACATCGGGCAGGTATTTCCTGGCATGCCGCACGGCATCGACAGCCTGCTGTAAAACCTCTTGCCGGCTTTTTTTGAGCTTATACTTCAGATGGATATCCGAAGTGGCAATAAACAGATGGATGCGGGGCTTTTGCGCATACTGGACCGCCTCCCAGGCCCGGTCGATGTCCTTCTGAACTGCACGGGCAAGACCGGCTATGGTCGGGCCGGAGATTTTTTTCGCAATTTCCCGTACTGCCAGGAAATCTCCTTCCGAGGATATGGGAAAGCCGGCTTCGATCACATCAACCTGGAGTCTGGCCAGCTGCTCTGCAATAATCAGCTTTTCATCATGGTTGAGACTGGCTCCGGGTGATTGTTCTCCATCACGCAGGGTAGTATCGAAAATTATGACCTGACTCATCCTTTTCTCCTTCCATGAAAGTAGGGCAGACCGGCAAGATGCTTTCTTTTTTCCGGGGCGGTTTCCATTCCGTGAAAAAAGACCTTTTCAACGATACCGGAAAGCACATACCCGGAAACCAGGGTAAAAATCATAACCTGAGGCTGAGCTAAGATTACCAGCAGTAACAGGGAAATCAAGACCAGAAGATTAAAGGGCTTTCGCTCCCGCAGTTTAAATTGCTTGAAATTCCGGTACTTGATGTTGCTTACCATCAGGAAGGCCAGAAGGTATGCCAGAGCAGCGATCAGGATCGGTTTGCTCCCTTCCTCGCCGAAGAGAAACTGGTGCAGCAGGACAAAGGAGGCAACGGTGACGGCAGCAGCAGGAATGGGAAGCCCGGTAAAATGCCTGCTCTCGGAGGAATACACCTGGACATTAAACCGCGCGAGGCGCAGTGCCCCGCAGATGACAAACAGAAAAGCAGCCAGCCAGCCGATCCGCTGATATGGCTGAAGTGCCCAGATATAGATCAGAAGCGCCGGTGCCATGCCAAAGGAGAGTAAGTCCGCCAGCGAGTCAAATTCCACTCCGAACCGGCTGCAGGTCCCCGTAAGCCGGGCGATTCTCCCGTCAAGCCCATCGAAAAGTCCGGCCACGAAAATAGCCACAGCCGCATGCTGAAACTGGCCATTAATGGTTGAAATAATTGAATAGAACCCGCACAGCATATTTCCGAGTGTAAATAAATTAGGTAATATGTAGATACCTTTCTTCATGGGGAATTCCCTCCTTCCCTCTTCCAGCCACGGTATACCGTGAGCACAGAAGAAACGATTGGCTCATCTTTCAGCTATTAAGGGTTAAGTTTAATTATAGTGTCGTCAGGTCGAAATTGCAAGAAAATACCAGCGATTCAGAGAGTGCCAATTGAGCAACGGTCGCCTTTTTTATTAGGAAGCACCTAATCCTTTGGAATTTAGACTCAAGTCTCTTAAGTCTAAACCTGAGTAATTATCTCAAATCTTGATTGACCTGGAACAGGAAAATATGTTATAAAAATGACTATACAAGCGGAATCAGGGAAGTATCTTCAATTATTGTGAAATAAAAGATATTTTACGCATTTTATCCGGGGCAGGCAGAAAAATGGTATCACTCTCCTCTTCCTCCCCATTACCTCTTTTGCTGTGAAGGGTCTTGATAGAATGGAAGATACGGTGAATGGATTGTCGTTACGTCCTTATCTTGAGATCCGAAAAGCACCCTTTTCCCTTCAGCTCTCCTTGATCAGCGAGGACCCGCTGGTCCTGGAGAAAGCCCCTTTCCCATTCCGGGTTATCAGTGATGAAGCTCCTTTCACCCGCCTGGTTGATGCCCGGCTGGTAACCGATGCCGGGAGTGAAATCAGGAGAGTATTTCTCCTGGTTCAAAAAGATAGCTACCCCCTGACCGCAGATGCACTGCGGTCGCTGAACAACCGGGGCATCGACGATGCCTGGCAGAGGGCTTTTGCCGGTGCAGGACGTGGAGAGAACAACAGTTCTTCTGTCATTCTCCTGAATCAGATTGATAACCAGGAAGGCAAAAAACGCCTGGTGCCCTTTCAGCCGCTCTTTTTCTGTAAAAAACAGAAGCTTTTTTTCGACCCGCCATGCCCAGAATGCGGGCTCCCTCTCCGGCAGTGCCAGGACGACGACCTTCTGATCAGATCAGGGCTTCAACCCTATTCGACCTCCCTGAGACGGCATCTCTATTGCCCTGCCTGTGCTGCCTCACCCGAGGGGGCCGAATTTTACACCTTGGCTTTGGAAAGCATGGATCCACCGGGGCTTCTGGACCGGAGGGATTTGATAAGAAACTTTGGCCGCCTGCTCGAAGGCCGGGGTAATGCCGGGCCGCTCCCCTGCGGTGATTGTGCCGAAAAGCAGGAGTGCTACGGAAGGTCTAACCGCTGTCTTTCCCGGATAGCGTCCTTTGCCTTTTATCCATTCTTCATGGTTATTTTTGAGGCCATGTCGCTTCAAGCTCCTGATTTCCTGGCCCTTGTCTCAGGGGCATCGTTCGAGGAACTTGAAGCGGGTCTTGCCGCCAGCCGTGAATCGGGGAGGGCGGACTGTCTGAAGGCTATCCGCCGGAAACATCCTGGCGGGGTGTTTACCTTTTTCAATCAGGGAGAAAACTCGTTCGGAGAAAGATATTTTGCCGAGGTTTTATACCTCAAGCTTTCCTTTCTCGGAGAATTCCTGCAAGCGGCTTTTTCAGGGCTTGCCCTCGATCATGATCAGCAGCATGACCCCGGCTTTTCCCTTGACCGGACATGGGTCAGACTGGCCAGACAATCCGGACTGCTCCCGCTTTTCTGGAGCTTTTCGCTCAGGACCCCGGATCTGAAAATCCTTCCTTGCCAGGCCTCGCTCAACTCCCGGATTCCTCCGGTTTCAAGCCTCTATTCTCTCGGCCTGGTCTGGTTCCATACCCTCCTGGTCAATCAAAAGCAGGATATCGGCAGGGTGTATCAGGCACTGGAAGAAAGGATGAGCATGGCAGGCTCCGATAATGAGGCACCAGGCCCCGGTCATGTCCCTGATCCGACCCAGAGGAGCCAGGCTTTCTCCCCGGAAAACATCTTCTGGCAACCCGATCGCGGAGCGGTTTCAGAAAGCGGCCGCAGATGCTGGGAAAAATGTCTTGATCTGGGGTGGTCCCTGATCCGGGCAGGATATCATGCCCCATCCCAATGGTCACCGGAGGAATTCCGGAGACAGTTTGAAGCTTTACGGGAAGAAGTGAAAAAGATGCTCTTTCAGGGAGATCAGGATCAGGGGAGACCGGATCATGAAGGCCGCCATCGTGAAGCCCTCCCTGAACAACATCCGCCTGAAGGCTGCCTGCCCGAAAGCACTCCGGAGGAAAGCCGCAGTGATCCGCAGGAAGATAAAGCTATCCATGATATCCTCGTAAGTATCGTGAATGCATGGCGGGCAGAGACTGATGTGAAGCAGGAGATATCGGCTGAGCTTACGCAAACCATTGTGCTTTCATCCGCCCATCGGGAGACTGTGGAGCCAGCATCTACCATCGAAGAAACTGTGATGCTTTCATCCGACCAGGTCAGGGAGGATCATATAAGTAAGGCAAGTGAAGACCCTACCCTTGAGACGGTTATCATCTCACCTGTGGCACAGGGGGCACCCGCTGCGCCTGCAGGTTTTGAGGAACCTGAACCGGCACAGGAGACCTGTAAGCCTGAGTCTGCGCCTGACGATTTTCTGGCTGAAACACTTATCCTGAGCCCGAGGCCGTCAGCGGCCAGTCAAAAGGTTCGGGACCGCACGAAAAAGAAGGGCCCATGACAAGTACAAAGCAGGTTTCTTTGCCGGAATTGGTCACAGATATTCGGAACATCTACCGCTCCGATCCCGGCCGGTCTGAAATGTTGGTCCGGCAGTACCTGGAGGAGCGATTGAGGGAATGCCCGACTGCTGAAAGACTGGCTCTTGGGGAAGAGCTCATCAGGAGCCTGGAAAGCCCCGGCCGGCAAACCGGAACGGAACCGGCATTGCCCAGCGGGCGACCGTGGCCTCATGAATTACCGGAGTCCGGTGAGCTTTCGCGGCTGCTTTCGCAACTTTTGGGAATACCGGTGGCCAGGGAGGACCTGTCCTCCAGTGAGCTTCTGGTAAAATTGACCCCCTCCCTCACCACCATCTTTGATACGCTGAATCAAATTGTCGGCGTTATTGATGACAAGTTTCTTGGCCGAAAAGCTGAACTGGAAACGATCAGGCGGATTATCGGCTCCACCATTAATGAAGATGACCTGGAGGATTGCCAGGCTTCCCTGAAGAGTTATCTTGAGCGGATCAAACATGCCTTTTACGCTGCGTATCAGGCCTTTCAACAGGCTGCCAGGACCAAGATAGAGGAAATCCTGATCGAGCTGAGTCCCGACCGGCTCGAAGCGTTATCAGGCGGAGGCCGGATGGCGCATGGATTTAAATTCGGGCCGCTTCGCAAGGCCGAGCTCTTTGAATCCTATCGGGAAAAGTATCAGAACTGTCAGCACTGGTTTGAATCAGGCCGTCTGATGGAAGAACTCTTACGGGAATTTGAAAAGGCTTGTCAAAAAATCTATCATGAACAAAGGGGGTAAGATGGAAAAACTTTGCAAGACGCTGTTCCTTGGAGCTGTTACCCTTGTGCTGTGCACCTGCTGTGCCCGAAAACCGAAGGTCAAGGGCCCGGTTCAACCCAAACCGCAGCTTGAAAAAAAAGAGATTATACCGCTCAGCCCTCCCGCACCAGCGGAGTGGCTTTACGAAAAGGGAGCCATTCGGCTCCATCTGAAGGCTGATCCACAGTTGAATCTCTATCAGGGGACTGCCTATACTCTGTCCCTGTGTATCTACCAGCTCTCCAGCCCGAACGCTTTTCAGGAGCTTATGGAAAATGAAGAGGGACTGGGCAGGCTGCTCGAGTGCAGCCGCTTCGATGCCAGCGTGGCCAGTTACCGGAATATCGTCATTCAGCCAAAGCAGGAGTTGACCGAATCGCTGGACCGGGCCGAAGGGGCCAGATACGTGGCCGTGGTGGCTGGCTACTATATGCTGCGCAAAGAGCAGGTAACCTGTCTTCTGCCGGTTCCCGTGGTTGAAGAGACCGTGGATGCATCGGGCGCGAAGAGGTTAAAGCCCGGACCTTTGTCGGTTGATCTTTTTCTTGGCCCTCACGGGATTCAGGAAACTGGAGGAAAGTAGTGGACATTCAAAGACCTCTTTTCTGGCATCAGGGCCTTTTTCTGCAACCCCAGCATTTTCAGCTCCAGGAGGCTGCCTTTCAGTCCCTCCTGACCCCCTTTTATCATTTTCTTACCCCATATTTCTGGGGTGCAGGGGAAATAGAGATCCAAAAAGCCGCACTGGGGAACCGGTCGCTCAACCTGCTGAAGGGGCAGTTTCTCTTTCCTGATGGAACCTACGTGGTTTTGCCGGGAAATGCCCTGATCGAGGCCCGCTCCTTCGATCAGGCATGGACGGAAGGGGGGAAACCCTTTTCTGTTTTTGTCGGTCTGAAAAAATGGGATCAGCAGGGAGAGAATGTGACGGTTCTTCCCGCACTTGACAACCTTGCATCCGTGACCACCCGGTATGTTAGCACGGATGATCCCCAGGAGGTAAAAGACCTGCACCACGGCGGCCCGCCCGCTCAGGTAAAGAGGCTCTCCCATGTTCTGAAGATATTCTGGGAAATCGAGAAGGACCAGTTGGGCGATTACCTCCTTCTTCCCCTGACCCAGATCGAGAGGGTGGGGGAGGAAATCAGGCTTTCAGAACGGTTCATTCCGCCTTCTCTGACTGTTTCGAGCTCGGAGCCGCTCTTCAGGATAGTCAGGGAGATACGGGATCAGGTGAGCGCCCGCGGACGCCAGCTCGAAGAGTATAAGCGCCAGAAAGGGATCCACACCGCCGAGTTCGGGGCCAGGGACATGGTTTACCTGCTGGCCCTGCGGACAATCAACCGGTATGTGCCCGCTCTTTTCCAGATTACCCAGACCCGGAATGTGCACCCCTGGATGGTCTATGGCCTGCTGCGGCAAATGATCGGAGAGCTTTCCTCCTTTTCGGAGAAAATCAGAGTACTGGGTGAGACCGAAGAGGGGATAAGCCTCCTGCCCGCATACGACCACCGCAATCTCTGGGCCTGTTTCTCGGCGGCCCAGGGGCTGATTACTCGACTGCTCGATGAAATCACTGCCGGGCCTGAATATGTGGTCCGGCTTCACTATGACGGCACCTATTATACGGCGGACCTGGCTCCCGGCCTCTTCGATGGAGGAAACCGCTTTTACCTGGTTCTCAAAACCGAAGCCGCCCCCGGACCTGCCCTGCAATCCCTGAAGACCGTGGCCAAGCTCAACTGCCGGGAGTCCTTGCCCATTCTGATCGCCCGCTCCCTGCCCGGCATCCGGATGGAGCATCTTTCCACTCCGCCCCAGGAGCTGCCGCGCCGAAGCAACTGCCTCTACTTCCAGATCGACCACCACGCTGAAAACTGGGCCCCGGTCGAAAAGAACCGCAATCTTGCCCTGTACTGGGACGATGCTCCCGAAGATCTGGAAGTTGAACTCATGGTAGTAGGGAGGTCATCATAATGCGCCTGATCGATTGCTTTGTCGAACCTCTTGTCTATACTGCCTACTTCCTCAAATCAGTAGAAAAAAAACAGCCGCTCTTCGATCATGTCAGGATGGATATTCAGCGGGCTCTGGCCAAGGGAGAGGAGTGCCTGAAGAAAAATTCTTTCTCCCGGCAGGATTTCGATCTGGCCCGCTTTGCCGTCTGTGCCTGGATCGATGAGGCGATTCTGAATTCCGCCTGGAAAGAGAAAGCTCGCTGGCAAAAAGAGCAGCTCCAGCGCATCTATTATAACACCGCCGATGCCGGAGAGGAATTTTTCGAGCGGCTGAATGCCATCGGGCTTCATCAGAGAGATGTCAGGGAAGTCTATTATCTTTGCCTGGCGCTGGGCTTTACAGGCCGCTACTGTCACGAAGGAGATCAATACCTCCTTGAGCAGCTCAAGACTTCGAATCTCAGGCTGCTGTGCGGCAGCTCGGTCGGGCTTCCCACCCTGGATAAGATGGAGCTTTTTCCGGCAGCCTATCCGTCTGAATCGGCCAGGGCCGCTCCTTACCAGAGGAAAGGCCGCCTCTCACTCCTTACCCTGGCCGGTTTTGTGGGGCCGGTCATGCTTTTCGGCCTGTTATGGGTAATTTACCGCTTTGTTCTGACCGGCCTGGGTAAAAACCTTCTCGATATGGTGCCCTGACTATGAAGCAGCTATTTTTGAAATTAATAAAGGTTTTTCTCTTCATTGCCCTGGCTGTGCTGATTATTCTCCTTATCCTGGGAATTGTTTTCCGGCTTGACTGGCCCTGGTGGATGGGGATTGTTCTGGCAGCGGGTCTGGCAGGTTGTGGAGCCGGAGGACTTTTCATCCGCAAAATCTGGCTCAGGCGGCGGGAGCAGCGCTTCGTTCAGCAAATTGTCGAGCAGGATACGGCCTCACTCCAGAAACTTTCAGCCAGGGAGCAGGCGCAATTGCAGGATCTTCAGGAAAAATGGAAAGAAGCTATTGCCGCCCTGAAACGCTCTCACCTGAAAAAACAGGGGAACCCCCTCTATGTACTTCCCTGGTATATGGTCATCGGTGAAAGCGGTTCGGGGAAAACCACTGCCCTGCAAAGCGCCCGCCTTTCCTCACCCTTTGTCGAAGTCAACCGGACGTCGGGAATTTCCGGCACCAGAAGCTGCGACTGGTGGTTTTTCGAGCAGGCCATTGTCATCGATACCGCGGGCAGGTACTCCATCCCGGTTGACGAGGGCCGGGATAAGGAGGAGTGGCAGAAATTCCTCAATCTCCTGGCCAAATACCGCAGGCGCGAACCCCTCAACGGCCTTCTGATAACCATAGCCGCCGATAAACTGCTCGATGCCCGGCCTGAAATCCTTGAGGATGACGGCACGGCCATTCGCCGGCGCATCGATGAGCTGATCAGGGTGCTTGGGGTAACCTTTCCACTCTATGTTCTGGTGACCAAGTGCGACCTGATCCAGGGAATGACTCAGGTGTGCGATCATCTCCCGGAAAAAAGCCTTGATCAGGCCATGGGATTCATCAACCAGGACCTTTCGAAGGATGTGGCCGCCGTTCAGGACCGGGCTTTTGCTTCAATCGGAGATCGCCTCAGAGAGCACCGGCTTCTCCTTATCCATCAGCTCGATCCAAAAGCCCAGGACCCTGCACTCCTCATCTTCCCTGAAGAGCTTGAGCGGCTGCGACCGGGCCTTGATATCTTCCTGAAGCGGATCTTTCAGGCCAATCCCTACCAGGAAACGCCTGTTTTACGGGGCCTGTTCCTGAGCAGTGGACGGCAGGAGGGAACCCCGTTTTCCCATTTCCTCCAGGGACTGGGCCTCATGGCCGAGCGGGAAGTGCTTCCCGGAACGAGCAGGGGCCTTTTCCTGCACGACCTTTTTGCCCGCATCCTGCCGAAGGACCGGGGCCTTTTCGCCCCCACCCAGCGGTCAGTCGAATGGAGCCGGATGACCAGAAACCTTGGCCTGATCTCATGGGTGGCCCTGATGACAGCCCTGTGCGGCCTGTTGAGCTTTTCCTTTGTCATGAACATGAAAACCCTGCGGCAGGTTTCCCGTGAATTTTCACGGCCTGCTGAACAGGGAGCCCCTGTGGATGGAGACCCAACCGGCCTTTCGGCTCTCGATCGCTTCCGCCAGACGATCCTGGACGTCGAAGCCCTGAACCGCAACTGGTGGGTCCCTACCTTCGGCCTTTCGGAGAGCAGGGGGCTCGAAGCCGGGCTGAAAGATAAATACTGCCAGCGGTTTCAGAAGGCGTATCTGACCCCCTTTGACGAGAAGCTGGCTGCCGAAATCGGCGCTCCGCCCGATGGCACTGCTTCAGATCAGGCTGTCAGGGGAAAGGTGAGCTACCTGGTCAAGCGCATCAATCTTCTCAAGGCCCGCCTCGACGGGGAAGAGCTCGATGCCCTCAAGGCCAGACCTCAGCCCTCAACTGCCTGGACGCAGGGATCCGCCGGGAAGGGGGGGGAATCCCCCGAAGCCCGGAATATCATCGATACCCTCTATCTCTATTATCTGGTCTGGAACAGCGACTCCGGCCAGATCGAGCAGGAGCTGCGCAGTCAGCAGGAGCGGTTGCAGGCCGTTCTGACCGGTGAGGGATCAAACCTCCGGTGGCTGGTCAACTGGGCCGATGCCACACTCCCCGCAGTGAACCGTGCGGATTTCTGGGGAGGCGGCAAGGCCCCCGCACCTGATGCAGATGATCATGCTTCGGTTGCCCCGGCCTTTACGGTCAAGGGGAAGGAGCAGATCGATTCCTTTCTCAGGGAGATCGAAGCAGCCCTTCCGGACCCCATGATCATGGCTGAGAAAAAGTCAGCCTTTGAAGGCTGGTATCATCAGGCCTATATGCAGGCCTGGTACGATTTTGGTTTGAGCTTTCCTCACGGGGCAGCCAGCCTCATGACGCGGGAGGAACGGCGGCAGGTGGCCACCAGGATGGCTGCCGGTACAGGCCCTTATCAGGCGCTCCTGGATACTATGGCCAGGGAGCTTGAACCTCTATCCGCCACCGAACAGGCGACACCCCCCTGGCTCCTCCTGATTTACCAATATCAGACCATCAGGGAGCAGGCTGTCAGACAAGACCCTGCCCGGCAAAAGGGAATCCTGGACAAGGTGGCTGACCAGGGAAAGAAACTGATGGGCAGCAGCCTCGAAAAGCTGCAGAAGCTGGAAAAAAAGGTCGGCAGCCTGCGCGAAATGACCCAGGAGGCACGATCGGCGGCTGCCCGGGGGTATCTGGAATACGCCAATGCCCTGGCTGAAGTTTCTCCGGCCCTGACGTCAGCCAGTCTGTCCTGTCAGGTATCTGCTCAGGTCTATACTGAAGAGCCTGCGCTGGGCAAGAATCCCTTCTTTTCCGCCCAGCGGGCCCTGACCAAAATCAGGGCCTCTGCTCCAGGGAGCGATCCGGCAAGCGAGATGGTCTGGAAGCTGATTAGCGGGCCGGTCGATTACCTGTGGGCTTTCGTGGACTCTGAAACCGCCTGTTACCTCCAGAAACAATGGGAAGAGGAAGTGTTGACTGAAATCGAAGGTATCTGCGGATGGAAAAAGGTCCAGCAGCTTATCCTGGGGCCGGATGGTTTTGTGCAGAAGTTTGTCAAAGGGAAGCTCGAACCCTTTATCATCCGCAGCCAGGGAAGGGGATATTGCGCCAGGAAGGTTCTGGACCGGCAAATACCCTTTGCCGATTCGTTTTTCTCCTTCCTCAACAAAGGGACAGCGGTAGTGAAAACCGTGGAAGGGAATTATGCGGTCTCGATCAGGGGTCTGCCCACGGATGCCAACCCTGAAGCCAAAATAAAACCCCATGCCACCCGGCTTGAGCTCTTCTGTGAATCCGGGTTACAAAGCATAGTCAACCTCAACTATCCAATAGCCAAAACCTTCAACTGGTCACCGGAAAGTTGCGGGGAGGTCACCTTCCAGATCGATGTGGCTGATTTCACGCTTACCAGAAAGTATACGGGGGATCATGCTTTTGCCAGATTTCTCCAGGATTTCCGGGGAGGAGAGCGCACCTTTTCAGCCAGGGAATTCCCGGAACAAAAGGCCATGCTGGACCGCCTCGGTATCAAATATATCAGGGCCCGCTACCAGTTCAGCGGACAATATCAATCAATTATGGCCCTGCAGCAGAATGTTCCGACTCAGGTGCCGCAGACAATCGTCAGGTGCGGGGAGCAGTGAGCTTGAAAGAGCCTTCATGGCAGTGGTCAGTCCGGGGCAAGCATCCTGCGGCCAATGATTATATTCATCTTGGTCAGGGTTTCCCCCTGGCTGCTGTTTTTGCTGATTGGGTGAAAAACGGCTATCACCTGGCAGCTCCTTCGGGGGCTCATCCCTCCCGGCTGTGCTCATGGCGGTTTTGGACCAGGGGCGCGGGATCGGATGTCCTGGTCTTCGGCCTGGTCAGGGACAGCAGCGACCGGCTTGGCCGTCCGTATCCCCTGCTGGTTATGGGCACAGGGCCGCTGCCGGGCTGGGAAGAGCGGTGGGATCTGGTATCCCTGGCCTGTGAAAATGCCTGGTGCCGGATGGAGCACCAGGCAGCCGCCAGCATGGGGAGGCAGTCCGCCCCGCTGGCGGATGTGCGGCGTCTGGAGGCTGAGATCCTGGCAATCAAGCCGCCAATGGCTGACTGGACCGGGCTTCTGAAGGAACGGGAAAGCTGGCCGGGGGCGTTCGGGGCTCCTGCCAGCATGTCGGGGATAGTCGAGGATGTTATGGAGAAGGAGGAGGTTTTTATCGACCTCAATCAAGGAAGACCGGAGCATGGTCATCTCCCCCTGGTGGTCAGTTCCTGGCACCGTTTCCTGAAAGCTCACCTGGGGGACATGCCAAAGGTGGTTTTTATGGGTGGAACAGCAGATAAAACCTTTCTGGCTGTTTTCCTGCGGCCACTTAAACCTGCTGATTTTGTGCGGCTTTGGTCCTTGTGAGGAAAATTGGAGGCCATAGGCTATGGATGTAAAAGAATTAATCAGATTGGGAAGGCTTTCCGAAGCCCGATCGCAGCTCATCGAGAAAGTCAAAGCATCACCCGGTGATGTGAGTATAAGAACCCTCCTCTTTCAGGTGCTTGCCCTGTGCGGTGAGTGGGACAAGGCGGATCGTCACCTGGAGGCGATTGCTGTTCAGGATTCATCCGTCGAGACAGGCGTGCAGGTCTACCGGAACCTGGTCCATGCGGAAAAAGAACGGATCGAGGTCAGCAAGCGCAGCCGCCTGCCGTCGTTTCTGCCCAAAGCTCCGCCATATCTTGAGCTGTATTTTGCAGCCTGGGATAAGCTTGCTGCCGGCAATATTGAAGAGGCCCGCAGGCTGTACGAACAACTGGAAACGATCTCCCCTCTTTTGTCAGGCACACGGGATGGCAGGGTTTTCAGCGGCTTCAGGGATATGGACACCTTCCTGTCGCTTTTCCTCGAAGTGATTGTCCATGAGCAGTATGGATGGATCCCCCTGGAATCGCTGCGGGAGCTTTCCATAGCCCCGCCCAAGACCCTGTTCGATCTTCTGTGGGCAACCGCCCGGATAACCACCTGGGAAGGGCTCACCCTGAACTGCTGTCTGCCGGTTCTCTATCCCGGCTCCTTCCTCCATGAGGATGAGCGGGTCAAGCTTGGCCGGATGACTGACTGGATCCCGCTGGGAGGACCATTTTACCGAGGCAGAGGGCAGCATACTTTTCAGGTCGGAGAAGAGGATGTGGCCATCCTGGAAATGCGGGAGGTCATATTTGAATTGCCGGCAGCGAGGAAATAGCCGATGAAAAGAGCCATTGATCAAAACGCACTGCTGGCCCCGATTCCGGGTGATAATCCGTGCGGGAGCGACCTTCGCTACAGTCCCGTCTACGATGCAATCAAGGAAGCCAGGAGGTCTGAGGACCCGTTTGCCCAGGGAGACTGGAAGCACGAGGTAAAAACCTCTGACTGGGATAAGGTGATTACCCTTGCCACTCGTGCGCTGAGCCGTGAAACCAAGGACCTGCAGATTGCCGCCTGGCTCACCGAAGCCCTGATCATGACCGAAGGTTTTGACGGTCTTTCAGCGGGGATGAAGATACTGATCGGTCTTTTAAACAACTACTGGGAGAACGTTTATCCCCTGATAGAAGATGGAGACCTCGAATTCCGGGCTGCACCCCTGGAGTTCATGAACGAAAAGCTTCCATCGTGTATTCAGCAGGTCCCGTTGACAGACAAGGGCGCAACTCCGGGGTATTCTTACCTGAGGTGGAAGGAATCCCGCGAAGTGGGCTCTGAGTCTGACATCCGGAACCAATATGGCGATATTGACGAGGATAAAAAGAAAAAGCGTGATGAGCTGCTGGCTGATGGGAAATTGTCTGCGGAAGAATTCGACAAAGCCGTAACTCTCTCTTCAACGGCCTTCTATGCATCGTTGGCACAAATTATCACTGCCTGCCTTGAGGACTTTCAGAAACTCGACGAGACCGTGGACCGGAATTTCGGCTCCGACGCACCCAGGCTGGCCGAGCTTCGGAGTGCGATTGAGGAGTGCAGCAGGCTGATCATGAAGATATATAAAGAAAGAAAGGGACCCGAACCGGTCGTGGAGTCTGCCCCGGCGGGGGAACAGAGCATGGCTGCCGCTGCCGAAGGCCACGGAGAAGCGCTCGATATCCGGGACCCTGGACGGGCGACGACACCAGCGGCAGGAGTTTTATCAGCCCCGGCCGGGAGATTGGCAGAAGATGCGGGCGCTCCTGAACAGGATCTCTGGGCACAGGCCCTCCAGATGATGCAGACCGGCGGCCTGAAGCAGGCCCTGGACCATCTTCTGGCCGCCTCGTTATGCGCTCCGTCGATCAGAGAACGAAACCGATGCCGCCTCCTGGTAGCCAGACTCTGCCTGAAGGCAAACCGGACGGACCTTGCCCGGCCCATCATAGAGGAGTTGCACGGCCTGATCGAAGAGCTGCATCTTGAGCGCTGGGAATCTCCCGTCTGGATCGCGGAAGTGCTTGACACGCTGTATCAGTGCCTGACTCAAGGCGAGCACCCCTCGGACGATGACCTTGACCGGGCCAGGGGGCTTTTCCGGCGGCTCTGTACTATGGATGTAACCAGGGCATTTTCGTATAGAAAATAAATTTCTCAGAAGAAAGGAGAAAGTATGCCATCGCAGGAAAGTTTACAGCACAAGCTCGATAGAGTTCGGTCTCCCCGCGTTCAGATCACCTATGATGTTGAGATCGGTGATTCCATCCAGATGAAGGAGATCCCTTTTGTCGTGGGAATATTGGCTGATTTATCCGGCAAACCCGATGAGCCGCTTCCGAAGCTGAAGGACAGAAAATTCATCGAAATCGACCGGGACAACTTTAACAATGTGCTTGAGGCGACCAGGCCGAGACTGGCTTTTAAAGTTGATAACAAGCTGACCGGAGAAGATACCAAGCTGGGAGTGGAGCTGAGGTTCAAGTCTCTCGATGATTTTCATCCGGAACACGTGGTACAGCAGGTCGAGCCGCTGCGCAAGCTGGTGGAAGCAAGGAAAAAACTCTCTGACCTGCTCAGCAAGCTGGATGGCAACGACAGGCTCGATGAGCTTCTCCAGGAGGTGATTTCCAGCACCGATCTGCTCCAAAAAGCGGGAGAGGAAACCGGAGTGAAAAAGTCAGACGAAGGGAAAACTGTGGAGTAAAGGAGGGATTCCATGGCTGAAATGGAACAACAGCAACAGGTACAGGCTGCTCAGGCTGAGGCAGCCGGGGAAGAAAAAGGGATTTTGGATAAAATCATCGAAGAGGGCCGCATGGCCCGCGATGAGACACAGCGGGAATGGGCCAAAGATCTCATCGGGGAATTCGTCAATCAGATCATGCAGGGGGCCATGGTCGTTTCCAGGGATACCGAGCGCATGATCAACGCCAGAATCAGTCAGATTGACCGGCTTCTTTCCCTTCAGCTCAATGAAGTCATGCATCACCCTGATTTCCAGAAGCTTGAGGCCTCCTGGCGGGGATTGCACTATCTGGTCAATCAATCCGAAACCGGTGAAACCCTGAAGCTCAGAGTAATGAACGTATCGAAGAAAGACCTCCTCAAGGACATGGAAAAGGCGAGTGAATTTGACCAGTCCACGCTTTTTAAGAAGATTTATGAAGAGGAGTTCGGTACTTTCGGCGGAGCCTCCTATGGCGCTCTCATCGGTGATTATGAATTCGGTAACAACCCCCAGGACCTTTCACTTCTCGAAAAGATATCCCAGGTAGCCGCAGCCGCGCATGCTCCCTTTATCTCGGCTGCATCTCCGGCTCTTTTTGGCTGGCAGAGCTTCACCGAGCTTGGCGGGCCCCGGGATCTGGCCAAAATCTTCCAGACCGCCGAGTATGTCAAGTGGAAATCCTTCCGTGATTCGGAGGATGCCCGCTATGTGGCCCTTGTCCTGCCCCATGTTTTGATGAGACTTCCCTATGGTCAGGCGAATATCCCCGTGGAGTCCTTCGCTTATGAGGAGGATGTGGATGGCACGGATCACGACAAATATCTCTGGGGTAACGCGGCCTATGCTCTTGGTGCACGCCTGACCGATGCCTTTGCCAAGTACCACTGGACCGCCGCTATCAGGGGCGTTGAAGGCGGCGGGCTGGTCCAGGGGCTTCCCGTTCACACCTTCAGGACCGATGAGGGAGATGTGGCCCTGAAGTGTCCTACCGAGATAGCCATAACGGACAGGCGGGAGAAGGAATTTGCCGATCTTGGCCTTATTCCCCTGGTCCACTGCAAAGGGACGGATTATGCAGCTTTCTTCAGTACTCAGACAGTCAACAAGGCCAAGACGTATGATACCGATGCCGCCAACGCCAATGCCAGACTTTCTTCCCAATTGCAGTATATCCTTGCGGTTTCCCGGTTTGCTCATTATCTGAAATCGATCATGAGGGATAAGATCGGCAGTTTCATGACCCGGAAAAATGTCGAGGACTATCTGAACCGCTGGATCAGCAACTATGTACTGCTGGATGACGAGGCAGGCCAGGAAATGAAGGCCAAATTCCCGCTGCGGGAAGCACGGGTCGATGTGGTCGAGGTTCCGGGAAAACCCGGTGCGTATCGGGCTGTGGCCTTTCTGCGGCCTCATTACCAGCTCGATGAATTGAGTATATCCTTGAGGTTAGTAGCAAACCTGCCCCCGCCAGCCAAAGGGTAACGGCCGGTATGAGGGTAATCAACCAACAATCTCATAGATCAGGAGGGAACAGATCATGGCTTTTGATGCATTTTTAAAAATTGACGGCATTGAGGGTGAAAGTACGGACGACAAGCACAAGGGCTGGATAGAGATATTGTCCTATAACTGGGGCGTAAGCCAGACAGCATCCGCTACTGCCAGCTCCTCCGGAGGGGCCGCATCGGAGAGGGCAAATTTCCAGGATTTTTCCGTTGTCAAGATGCTGGATAAGGCTACTCCGAAGCTGGCTCTGGCCTGCTCTTCAGGCCAGCATATCAAGGAGATCACGCTCGAATTATGCCGTGCCGGTGGCGATAAGGTGCCTTACATGGAGTATAAGATGAACGAGGTTCTCATCAGCTCGTATAGTGTCGGCGGTGCAGGCGGTGGCGAGCCGACGGAATCACTGAGCTTCAATTATGCAAAGATCCAGTGGACCTATACCCAGCAAAAACGCGCTGATGGTACCCCCGGAGGCAAGATACCGGCCGGATGGGACCTTGCGGCAAATAAGAAGGTATAAGGCAGAAAAGACAGTGGTCAGTGGTCAGTAAAAACACTGAACTCTGCAAACTGATGATTCTTTCTCTGTGAGGATAGAATAACCGGATGCAGGAGAACCGGCAAAATATCCAGGCATCTATCCTGGACAGGCTCATAGATTACGAGCCGGAGGTTACGCAGGAGCCTGTCCAGCGGCAGGTGCTGAGTATCGAACAGGGCAAGGCGGCTGTTATACGGGACCTTGAGAATCTTCTCAATACCAAGAGCATCGTCATTTCCATCCCGCCGGTATACCGGCAGGTCAGCCGCTCTGTTCTTGTCTACGGAGTGAGGGATTTTACCTCGCAAAACCCCAAGAGTATTGCCGTAAAAAAGCAGTTGCGCCAGAATCTGGAGGAAACCATCGCCAGGTTCGAGCCAAGGCTGAGGAATGTGACCGTCCAGGTTGAGGGGTCCACCGGAAACGAGCGAAGTGTCAGGTTCAGGATCACCGGTCTTCTGATCCTCGATCCCCTGACGGCACCCGTAACCTTTGATACCCTGTTCGATATCAATCGGGGTGAGTACACTATCCAGGGGTGATAGTGGTCAGTGATCAGTGGTCAGTGGTCAGTGAAAAGAAATAATGAACCAGAAGTCAGAATAAAAGCAGTCTTTCTCCTGACTCCTGACTTCTGACTCCTGACTTCTGACTTCTAAGAATGGTGATATACCCATATGATGGAAGATGACATTCTCCACTATTATGAGCAGGAGCTTACCTTTATCCGCGCCATGGGGGCGGAGTTTGCCAGAAAATATCCCAAGATCGCGGGGAGGCTGCTCCTGGAACCGGACAAGTGCGAGGACCCGCACACCGAGAGGCTGATCGAAGCGTTCGCCCTGCTCTGTGCACGCATTCAGAAGAAGGTCAACGATGACTTCCCGGAGATAACCGGGTCATTGCTGAACATCCTGTATCCTCACTACATTGCTCCTATCCCTTCCCTGTCGGTGGTGAAGTTCGAGCCTCTGAAGACGGTGCCGCCCGGAGGATACCGGATCGAGAAGAATACGGCACTCTATTCCAAACCCGTGAGCGGCTTTCCCTGTCAGTTCAGCACTACCTATCCCGTTACCCTGTGGCCGGTTGAAGTGGTGTTTGCAGGGCTGAAGGACCCGAAGAAAGTGGTGAGAAATGCCCAGCAGGCCCTGGTGATTAAGCTCAAGACCTTGAACAACCTCAAGTTTTCTCAGATCGGCTGGGAATCCGTGAGATTTTTTCTGAATGGTCAGGGGCAGCATGTGTATCATCTCTATGAGCTTCTGTTTAATAATGTCTGTCACGTTGAATGTGAAACGACCGACAGCCGGGGGAAGAGTGTATCGGTAGCTCTGGCCCCTGAGAACATCAAGCCGGTGGGGTTTGCTCCTGATGAATGGATGCTTCCTTATTCATCGAGGTCTTTTCCCGGTTACATCCTGCTCTTTGAATATTTCTGCTTCCCCGAAAAGTTCCTGTTCTTTGACCTCGACTGCCTTGACAAGCTGCGAAGCGAACCAGGGCATGATACGCTCGATATCTGGATATATCTGAACAGGCCTGCCAAACCGAACCTTCTGGTCAATGCCGATACCTTTTGTCTCTCGGCAACGCCGGTGGTCAACCTGTTCAGGCGCATTGCGGAACCGATCCGGTTAGAGCGAAAGAAACCGGAATACCTGGTTGTCCCGGACAGCAGAAGGGCAGAGGCAACCGAAATCTACAGTGTGGACCAGGTTGCCGCCTCAATGACAGGCTCCCTGGCGGAAGGGACAGACTTTTCGCCCTTTTATTCCCTCAGACACCACCTGAGAGAGGATGAGAATCTCGACCGGAAAGCCTTCTGGCATGTCCAGAGAAGGCCATCGGGCAAAAAAGGTGATAACGGCACGGAGATTTTTCTCTCCTTCACCGACTGGAACCTGAAGCCCACCGATCCGGGAATTGAGACCCTGACCGTGTATACGACCTGCACCAACCGCGACCTTCCCGCCCGTCTCCCCTTCGGTGATCCGGAGGGAGATTTCGAGATGGAAACTTCAGCCCCTGTAGCCCGGATAAACTGCCTGATAAAACCGACCCCCACCCGCAGACCGCCCCTTGGAGGAGGGCTTCAGTGGCGTCTGGTATCTCATCTGTCACTCAATTACCTCTCCCTTGTCCAGGGGGGAGAGGATGCGCTGCGGGAGATCCTCCGGCTGTATGACTTTGACAATTCACCGGTTACCCGGCAGCAGATCAACGGGATCGTATCTGTCAGAGCAGAGCCCATCACCAGGAGAATCGGCCAGTCCTTTGGCCGGGGAATACGGACAACGATCCAGTTCGACGAGGACAGGTACGTCGGTACCGGGCTCTATCTTTTTGCTTCGGTACTGGAAAGGTTTCTGGGACAGTATGTCTCGGTCAACTCCTTTTCACAACTGGTCGTCAAAACACTCCAGAAAAGTGAGGTATTGAAAAAGTGGCCGCCGAGGAACGGCAACAGGATACTCCTTTAGAAGACCGCCTTTTTGACGAATATTACCGGTTCTCCTTCTTTATGGCCGTGCACCTTCTGGAGCGCCTCTACCCGGAGAAAAAGCCGGTAGGCAGCAGCCTGAGCCCTGTCGATGAAGCGGTGCGGTTTTCGGTCAAGCCCGGGCTTTCGTTTCCGGCAAGTGATATATCGGATCTGGGCTGGGACGATGAAGGCAGGCAGGTCCGGATGGGAGTCTCGTTCATGGGATTGATTGGCCCCGCCGGGGTCCTTCCTCACTGGTATAACGAGCTGGCTTTGCAGAGGAAGTGGGAAAAGGATTTCAGCCTGACCGCTTTTCTGGATATTTTTCACCACCGCCTTGTGTCATTGTTCTATCTGGCCTGGAAGAAAAGCAGGCTGGCTGTCCAGTATCAGCCCGGAGCCGGGGACAGTATCTCACGGTATTTCTTAAGTCTCATGGGCCTGGGAACACCAGGGCTTTCGGACCGCATCGGATTGCCGGAAGAATCGCTCATCTGCTATAGCGGGCTTTTTGCAAGGCCGGTCCCGTCGGCTGTGGCCATTGAGCTTGCAGCAGGGTATTTTGCCGGGACCAGGGCACAGGTGGAGCAGTTCATCGAGCGGGTCATTGCCCTCGATCCGGAAGATCAGACCTGCCTGGGGGTGGCTAACCACCAATTGGGAGAGAATGCTCTGTGCGGAAACTTCGTCCGGGAAAACCAGACGAAATTCCGCGTCAATCTCGGACCGATGGATTATGCGCATTTTATCCGCTTCCTGCCGGGCGGTGACCTGCTGGGGCCGGTCTTTTCGCTCCTGCGGTACATGGCAGGGCTTGAATATGAATTCGAGATCCGGTTATTGCTGAAGCGGGAAAGTGTGCCGCTGTGCATAATAGGCAGGAAAGATAACCTGTCCGCCCGTCTGGGGTGGACCACCTGGCTCACGACGCCGGGAACTGTTTTTCAGGATGATCCCTGTCTGACTTTTCAGGAAGGGGATATTGGAAGGTGAAGTCAATGCCAAAAATGCCAAGATCTTATGAGTGGGAGATAACCCCTGAAAAAGTCGAAATGGCCATTCAAAGAATTATTGAAGTCGGCCATCCATTGAAACTTATCCTGTTTGGCTCGTATGTTCGTGGCGAGACGACCATCAATAGTGATCTTGATATTCTCGTTGTAATGCGGAATGATATTATCAATCAACGACAAGAGAGTGTACGGATTCGGCGCGCTCTGCGGGGCATATCCATGCCTATGGATATTATCGTTGTACCGGAAGAAAAGTGGATACAGTTGAAGGATGAGCCCGGCCTGATTTACCGGCAAGCCCTGAGAGAAGGAAAGGTCGTCTATGAATCCTCAAACAGCATCTGATGTTGATGAGGTCATTCGAACCTCTGAACAGACAATATCATGGGCCAGGAGCATGGTATGCAAAACGCTCATATATGGTGGCCATTACACTGTTTGGATCTGATGCCTTTGCGGAGTGAAAATCCTATAGAAAGGGTTTCCCGCAGAGACGCAGAGGCGCAGAGAAAATAATTTGTCTTTTTTACCTTTGCGCCTCTGCGTCTCTGCGGGAGAAATATTAATGTGTTGTCTTACCAATATGAGCGATGCGAAAACAAAAATAAATAGGAATATAGGTAAAATTGATTGATAACATTGTGGCCTCAAGGACAATCATGGCCGGAGGGAAAAATGCTAAATACGAATATGAAATCCATGATCGGGAAATTGAATAGAACCTGCCGCAACGCGCTTGATTCAGCGACTAGTCTTTGCCTGTCTCATACCCATTATCAGGTGGATATCGAACATTTCCTCATCAAGCTGCTTGAGGTCCCCAATACGGACTTTCAGAAGATTCTCAGGCACTTCGAGATTAACGAAGGCCGTGTCGTATCGGACCTTACCCTCGCTCTGGAGTTATTCAAGCGGGGGAACGACAGAACTCCCGCTCTGTCGCTACGTCTGTTCCACATGATTCAGTATGCGTGGCTGGTCGCTTCCGTCGATTTCCAGGCACCTGTCGTCCGATCGGGGCATATCCTGCTCGCTCTCCTATCCGATGATGAGATGGCACGTATCCTGATTCTGAGCTCCGATGCCTTGAGGAAGATCTCGGTGGAGACGCTGAGCCAGCACCTTCGGGATATAACTTCCGGGTCAAGCGAAGACAAGGATGCCGGAGTAATGGCTGAGGCGGCAGCCATGCAGGGAACAGGACATACCCCCGCAGTGGGGACCAGGGCCCTTGACCAGTACACCATCAACCTGACTGACAGGGCGCGCAAGGGTGAGATCGACCCGGTTCTTGGCCGTGATACGGAGATCAGGCAGATGATCGATATTCTGATCCGACGGCGTCAGAATAATCCCATACTCACAGGTGAAGCGGGCGTGGGCAAGACTGCTGTGGTCGAGGGATTTGCCTTAAAGATTGTCCAGGGAGATGTGCCTCCGCCGCTTCGGAATGTGGAAATCCGCACCCTTGACCTTGGGCTGCTCCAGGCGGGTGCCGGGATCAAGGGAGAGTTCGAAAACCGGCTCAAGTCGGTCATCACCGAGGTGAAGGCATCGCCCACTCCCATTATCCTGTTCATCGACGAGGCCCACACCCTTATCGGTGCAGGCGGGGCCGCAGGCTCCGGCGATGCTGCCAATCTGCTCAAGCCTGCCCTGGCCCGTGGAGAGCTGCGCACCATTGCCGCCACCACCTGGTCGGAATATAAAAAATACTTTGAAAAGGATGCCGCTCTGGCCAGAAGGTTCCAGGTCATCAAGGTTGAGGAGCCGGATGAGGAAAAAGCCGTGGTCATGATGCGGGCCATTTCCCCCTTTCTTGAAAAGCATCATCAGGTCATGATAACCGATGCGGCCCTGATCGATGCGGTCCGCCTGTCCCACCGCTACCTGACCGCCCGGCAACTGCCGGATAAGGCCGTGAGCGTGCTGGATACCGCCTGTGCACGGGTGGCCATTGGTCTGACCACCAGCCCTCCGGCGGTCGAAGAGGTTACCCGAAGAATCGGCGAGATCGAGCGGGAGATGAAAATCCTGGAGAAGGAATCCCTGATGGGGGGCGATCATGCCGAGCGTATGCAGACCCTGTCCGCAGAAAAGGAAGCGGCGCAGGGGAGGCTTGAGGAGCTTACGGCCAGGTGGCAGGGAGAGATGGAGATCGCTCAAAAAATCATCGGGCTTCGCCGGGAGATTCATGAGGCTTTTGCCAAGGACCCCGCTGACGGCACTTTGGCTGGAAAACGCGAGGCATTGAAGGGGCTTGAGGCGGACCTTGCCAGGGTGCAGGGCAGCGCCCCCCTGGTCCAGGTTGTGGTTGACTCCAATATCATCTCCGAGGTAATTTCGGGCTGGACCGGTATCCCCACAGGGCGGATGCTGACCGATGAGATCACCACGGTGCTCAGGATGGGAGAATTGCTCGGTGAGCGGGTCATCGGCCAGGACCACGCCCTGTCAGCCATTGCTCAGAGAATCCAGACTGCCCATGCAGGTATCGAAGATCCGTCGAAACCGACCGGCGTCTTTCTCTTTGTCGGACCGAGCGGCGTGGGAAAGACCGAGACCGCCCTGGCGATTTCGGATCTCCTGTATGGCGGTGAGGAAAATGTAATCACCATCAATATGTCGGAATACCAGGAGGCGCATACGGTTTCAGGGCTGAAAGGCTCGCCTCCGGGCTATGTCGGCTACGGCGAAGGTGGAGTTTTGACCGAGGCGGTGCGAAAGCGGCCCTACAGTGTAGTGCTTCTCGATGAGGTGGAAAAGGCCCACTCCGATGTGATCGAGCTTTTTTACCAGGTCTTTGACAAGGGCACCTTAGAGGATGGCGAGGGCCGGCGGATCGATTTCAAGAATACTCTGATTATCCTGACTTCCAACCTGGGAACGGATACGATCATGAAGCTGTGCGCCGATGAAGAAACCATGCCCACGCCGGAGAAACTGGCCGAGGTGCTCAGGCCCGAACTGGTCAAGCACTTCAAGCCTGCCTTTATAGGCCGCCTGATCGTGGTCCCCTATTTTCCGATCACGGACGAGAACATGAAGCGTATCGTGAAGCTGAAGCTTGACAGGATCGCCCGGAGAATGTGGGAAAACCGGAACGTCTCGTTCAAGTATGACGACGGCTTGATCGAGGCCATTGCCGGAAGATGCAAAGAGGTAGAGAGCGGGGCACGGAATGTGGACCATATCCTGAGCAACACCCTGCTGCCTGAAATGTCCAGGGAATTGCTGGGCCGGATGGCCACGGGTGAGCGGATAGAGGAGGTGAGGGTAAGCTTGCAGGGGGATGGGTTTGGATTTGAGATAATTTAAGGGGGAAAACAACTACGGGAGCATGCCTGGTGGTTAGTAAATAATAGCCAGGGGAAAAAATCGAGTGATAATAATCAGGGAGTAGTTTTTCTTTATCATTGATATAACGAGGGTATACCTGGCTCGTGAGAGCCCGCTTTCACGAGTCGATTCCCAATACCCTGCAGGAGGTTGATAGTATGAAATGGACGGACAGTACCAATACCGTAACTCTCTACACCGGCGATACCGGCTTTGAAGCCGGAACCAAGACGCTGATAATTTCAACTCACGGTGGATTGAGTGGTAGCTTTACAAAGCCTTACCCTTGCGTTATCAAGTTTGCGACCCCCAAAGGAAGCGCGCTCTGTGCCAGCCTCCTCGATGCTATTAATGGGAATGTCACCGAGTCGGAAATTGCAATTGGAGGGAAAATAAAGAGTGACGACTATGATCTCGCCTATTTCGAACATGACCCGTCCAGCAGGAGAATCGAAAGTGCCCTGGCCGGGAATACCGACTACGACGTTCTCACGCTGATGCCAAATAAGAGCTCAAAACTGTCAACAATTTTAACCTGGCTCAATAGCTGGAAGTTAAAGTACGTTGGCATCCTGTGCCTCTTTTGCCGGGTTACCGGAAACGACGATGATTATACTTTTATCGGAAGGAGGGTTAAGCATGTTTTGCAGCCCAATCGGATGCAAGTCTTGTCCACGGCGATTGCGCTCGAGCTCAAAGCTAAAGGACTGGTCCACTAGGTGGATGATTCATTAAAAGGGGAAGGCTCTCAGCTAAAGATGCTATCCATCTGGCATATGCCCATTATTCCAAGGCCGGCTTTTTCCTGACCTGTGATGATCAACTCATGAAACAGGCTAAACAATTAAAACTTGCGATAAGAGTTATGAATCCGGTAGATTATATCAGGGAGGTGATAGTCTAATGTCAAAGGTAGAGATAGCGGACGATACAGAAATAAGAATAAGGGGAATAGAAGCCTTAAACAAGGCCCTTGGGCCTACTGCTGCTCTCAGATTTCTAACTCTCCTCCATCGCGAGCCCACTGATTATGTCGAAATTTCTCGGCGACTTTATGAGGGGCAGACCATAGACGAAATATTTGACCGATCCAGGAAACAGTGGAAAGAATAGCCACGAATCAGGTGAATCGTAGGGGCACACATATATGGAATAGAAAAGCAGCTTTTTCCACTGCTTTACCCTTATGCGATCAGGGGATAACTGATTAAGCTGCATCCAGTGGATGAATCTGAGATAGCTCTTTATGATAGCGCTGTTCAGACTGCCAGAGGTCCCGTGCGCGTTGTGCATCGAGCCAGAATTCAGGCGAATTTCCAAAGAGACGGGATAATCTTAAGGCCATGATGGGAGTAACGGCACGCCGCTCTCTTAACAGCTCATTAATGGTCTGGCGTGATACACCCAAGGCAGCAGCCAGGGATGAAACAGTCAGCCTATAGTCAGGCATGAAATCTTCCCTGAGCATCTCTCCAGGGTGTGTTGGCGGAATTTCTCGTTTGGTTGTGTTTGGTATAGCCATTGTTATGCTCCGTAATGGAAATTTGTTCCCTCATGGTAATCGGTTATTTCAACATCATATGCATCACCGTTAAGGAAACGGAAACAAATACGCCATTGCTCGTTGACGGATAATGAAAATTGTCCCTCTCTATCTCCTGTAAGGGCATGTAAGCGATTGCTTGGGGGTACTCTGAGATCATTCAAAGTTGCTGCCAAATCGATATACTCCAGACGCCTTATAGCCCTTCTGATCAAGCTCGGTGGCAGTCGTTTTGATTTACCCGTTGTAAAGAGCTGTTGTGTTTCTTTATCGGCGAATGTTTTTATCATCTATGAATGATAACTCGTCACGTGACGGGTGTCAATGATTGAATCTTAAGATAAGGTTTTCAAATATTGGCCATTTATGATAAAATTTAGTATAAGCAAATAGATGATGTCAAGCTAATAGCTCTCAATCGCCGTGATTTCTTTGGAGAGAAAGTGTCATAATGGCTTTGGCAGGGGCATTTTAAATACCGGATACACCAAAGAGGTAAGTTTCGATCCAGCAAGAAAGGGAGAAATCCTTATGCCATACACACAAGATGACAGACTGATAGCCATCGATACCCCTCTGGGGAAGGATGTGCTGTTGCTTTCGGGGTTTCGTGGGGCAGAAGGGCTCTCCTGCCTGTTCGGGTTTGAGCTGGACCTGCTCTCGGAGAACCATAAGATAACATTTGAGGATATCATCGGCAAACCCGCGACCATATCCATTGCCCTGGCAGACGGGGACAAGCGCTATTTTCATGGCCTTATAGCGCGTTTTTCCCAAGGGCGGGGCGGAGGTGAAGCCGGAGGAGGAGACCCCCGCTTTTCCCATTACCGGGCCACGCTGGTTCCCTGGTTATGGCTGCTTACCATGACCGCAGATTCCCGGATATTTCAGAAGCTCTCCGTGCCGGACATTGTGGAGAAGATCTTTCAGGAAAAAGGCTTTTCCGACTTCACCATGAAGCTCCACGGCAGTTTTGCGCCGAGGGAATATTGTGTCCAGTACCGGGAGACGGACTTCAACTTCGTATCACGCCTCCTTGAAGAAGAAGGCATCTATTACTACTTCGAGCACGAGAATGGAAAGCATACCCTGATTATGGCCGATGCCCCCCAGGAGCATAAGCCCTGCCCGAAGCAGAAAACCGCCCGTTATCAACTGAGCGCCGGCGGCCTGCTGGAGGAGGATGTCATCACCGCTCTGGAGAGGGTTCAGGAGATCAGGCCCGGTAAGTATTCGCTGAATGCCTACAATTTCGAGATCCCCAATACCGGCCTGGAGGTGAATGTCCCCGGCATGTACAAGCTGGGACCCGGAGAGCGGGAAATCTACGACTATCCCGGATCCTATGCCAAAAAAACAGAAGGTGACCGGATAGCCAAGATCCGCATGGAGGAAGAGGAGGCAAAGATCACCACCCTGCGCGGGTCGAGCACATGCCGGGCCTTCAGCAGCGGATACCGATTCGGGCTCTCTCACTTTTACCGGGATGACCTGAACAATAAAGATTATGTCCTCACCTCGCTGGATCACGAGGCAAGCCAGGGGTTGGAACGGGAAGCAGAGCTTCTCTATCGCAATAACTTTACCGCTATTCCCTTCGATGTGCCCTACCGCCCGCCTCTTTCCACCCCAAAGCCGGTGGTTCGGGGCAGCCAGACCGCAATCGTGGTGGGCCCTGGCGGCGAGGAGATCTATACCGACCAGTATGGCCGGGTCAAGGTCCAGTTTCACTGGGACAGGGAAGGAAAGAAGGATGAAAAAAGCTCCTGCTGGATCCGGGTCAGTCAGCTCTGGGCAGGTGCGGGATGGGGAGCCATGTATATCCCCCGGATTGGGCATGAGGTCATCGTCGATTTCCTTGAAGGCGACCCTGATCAGCCCATAATCACCGGTCGAGTGTACCACGGCATCAATATGCCGCCCTATGCGCTCCCGGCTGAAAAAACCAAAAGCACAATCAAGTCGGATTCGTCCCTCGGCGGGGGAGGTTCCAACGAGCTTCGCTTCGAGGACAAGAAGGGGGAAGAGGAAATCTTCATCCACGCTGAGAAGGATGAGAACATTGTCGTTAAAAATGATCAGACCATTGTCGTTGGCAATGACAGGGCCGAGTCCATCGGGCGAGACCGAAGTCTTGAGGTAGGGCGCGACAAGTCGGAAAAAGTGGGGCGAAATAAGACGATTCAGGTGATCGCTGAGCATACCGAACAGATTGGCGCCGGGATGAATATTATGGTAGGCTCGAATCTCACCGAGTCCGTGGCTGTCAACTATGCCGAGACAGTGGGTGCGGCTATGGAGCTTACTGTGGGAGGAGCACTGGCTATCACGGTCGGCGCGGCCATGTCTGAAACGGTCGGCGGTGCCAAAGTCGAGTCAATCGGGGCGGCCAAATCGGAAAACGTTGGGGGAGTGAGCTCATTAAATGTTGGAAATAACCTCACTGAGTCAGTAGGGAAAGATAGAGTCATCCAAATTGGCAAAGATTTAAAGGAGAATATTGGCGGCCAGCATAATGAATCGGTTACCAAGGAGTATATCCTCCAGGCAAAGAAAATACAGCTTGTAGCCAGTGACGAGATTACTATCAAGACAGGAAAAGCGGAAATAATCCTGAAAAAGAGTGGCGATATCACGGTTAAAGGTAAGAAAATCAATATCAAGGGAAGTGGGGATGTAATTATCAAGGGCAGTAAAATTAAGGAGAATTAAAAAAGATGCAAACTACGATGACTAAACCGCTGGACCTTGGCATGGTGTGGTCTCCTGAAATAAAAAACTTCTGTGTCGGCTGGATCGTTGAAATAACCGAGAATGGCCAGGCACTGGTGGATTTTCCCGGCAACCTGATGGGACCTGTCAAAGCCCGCTCGATCATGGCGTCACCTGCAAAGCCAGACAGCTATGATCAGGAAAACCCTTCCGTCCTGCTGGTATTCGAAAAGGGAAATTCCACCTTGCCTATTATCGTTGGCATCATTCACGACAAACTCTATCCGGATCCTCCTTCGGATGAGATGGTGCTATCTGTGGACCGGCCCCGTGAAGGTATTCTGGATGGCCAGAAGATGGTCTTGGAGGCCAGGGAAGAGATTGTGCTGCGCTGCGGCAAAAGTTCGGTGATGCTCAGAAAAGATGGCAAAGTCGTAGTCAAAGGAACTCAGATTGTGAGCCGGGCCTCTGCCGTAAACAAAATCAAAGGCGCCGCGGTAAAGATCAATTAATACCTGACAACTGATAATTAATGATTGGTTCAAGGAGAGTTTTTCATGGCAGTAACCGTCGGAGTGAATAATCTTTCGGTAGTCCATAAGGATAGTGGAGGCGTGACCATAGCCTTCCCCGATGTGTGCAAGACTCCAAGCCCTGCCGGTCCTGTCCCCATTCCCTATCCGAACATTGCCAAATCCTCCGATACGGCGAAGGGGAGTAAAAAGGTGAAGTGCGATGGCAATCCCATCTGCCTCAAGGACTCGAATTTCAGCATGAGCACCGGCGATGAGGCCGGGAGTGCGGGAGGCGTCGTCTCAAGTAAGACCAAGGGCAAGGCTGAGTTTGTAAATTTTTCCTTCGATGTTATGGTCGAAGGGAAAAATGTAGCCCGCGCCTTTGACTTGATGCTCCATAACGACAAAAACACCCCGCCCTTTCCCGTGATGCAGGGGCCGGTGGTGGCAGCGGGAGATGATAAGCCCGTTTGCTACCTGTGTGGGGAAGAATTTTAATGAGCATCGCTCATCCGATGGATACTATTGTCATTACCGGCAGAGGCATGGTTTCCTCTTTGGGACATGATGTGGTCACGGGTTGTGCTGCCGCGAGAGCCGGGATTGTTCGGGCAGAGCAACTTGATTACCCGGTCCGTTCACCTGAAGATGGAGAAATTGAAAATGCCATTGGTCATCCGGTCCCCCTATTGACTGAGGGTTTTGAGGGACCTGCCCGGCTGCTCAGGCTCGTTCAGGCAGGTCTGGCTGACTTACAGAAGCAGGCAGCGGGCTTGCCCTGGCTGTCATTCCGCGTTAGATGCTACCTCTCACTGCCGAATCCCTTGAGACCTCATACGGGAATTCCGCTCGACATGGAGGAAAAGGATCGGCAGGCACAAATTGAGGAATCCCAGGAGGCTGAAAAAGAACCTCCAAATGCGGACCTTGCGCAACGGATACTCCAGGAAGCTGCCCGGCTCAGTGGATGGCAGGGCGATCTTCCCCTCCTCCAGTTTGTGACAACTTCAGGCAATCCTGGCGTAGCTGAAGCCCTGGGAAGGGCTATTGAAGATTTATCTCAAGGGAAAATCGATCTGGCTCTGATTGGGGGAATCGACTCTCTCCTTGATGAGGATACCCTGGCATGGTTGGAGAGCAGGGGACGTTTCAAGACTCCAAGCACTCCATCCGGTCTTCAACCGGGCGAAGCCGGGGCGTTTTTGCTGGTGGAAACTCTGCAAAGTGCACGGGCAAGAGGAGCTCATGCACTTGCTGTTGTGCAGAAAATTTGCCTGACTCAGGATGCCGGGACACTGCTGACAGGAGAGCCTCCGCTCGGCGCCGGTTTAGCGGAAGCTCTTATCGGCCTCACCGAAAGTGCGGACTGGGATAAAGCTCAGCAGACAGTCTGGCTGATCACTGATCAGAACGGTGAATCTTACCGGGCAATAGAGTGGGGCAATGCTCTTATTCGGCTGCGGGCGCGCTCATCGGTATTTGCAAATCCGCTCCTGTGGTATCCGGCTGCCTCATTTGGTGACACCGGCGCTGCCAGTGGTGCGGTAGCCATCTGCATGGCGACCGGGGCATTTGTGCGCAATTATGCTCCAGCTCCAAAAGTAATAGTCACATCCTCGTCGGAAGGTCCGCTCCGGGCAGCAATTCTTTTAGCGGCATATTCCACAAAATAAGCATGAGGGATTAGAAGAACATGGCTGAATCACAAGGAAGGCACAGCGAGGGAGTCAAGGTGGGGAAATTCTGTGCGGTGCGCAAAAGCACCTGTGGATGTGGGGAGAAGTATGTAAAAAACTGTGCTCCTTCCCCACCATGGCCCAAATACCCTCAGCAGCAAGTTACCAAAAAGGGCAAGCTTATAACCCGATGGAGATCTCATGAGGCTCATCATGTTTTGTGCGTAGCTTCAGTAACTAAAGCGTTGTCCGGGGTTATTGCCAAGAAAATCCTTCGCCAGACTGAATGGTGTATCAACGTCAAGGAGAATATGATTGCCTTACCTATGTGGGCACATACGATCCAATGGTATTGTACAAGAAAGGGGAATTTAAAAGAAAACGTGGAAAAAATTCCTCCCTTTAAAAACCTTCCAATGCATAATTCTGACCATGATTCCTATATCGATGAAGTAGATACAAAATTGGAAAATATTGTAGAAAAGCTTGAAAAAAAAGCTGACAATCATGAAGAATGTTCAAAACAACTCAAAAGTAAATTGAATAAACTCAGAGATGAGTATAAGAACGAGCTTATAAGAAGAGGAAAGAGGCGGGGTGGTACCCATAAGGCATGGGAAAAGGGGAGAGAAAAAGTAAAGGAATGGTATTTCCCGTTTTCCATGGCCGATGATGGCGATGTAACCGAAAGAACATTCCCCCTTTCAGGGAAATTATCGGATGGAGAAATTGCCCGCAAGATCGAAGAATATGTCAATGCCTTACAGGGAATATCCAAGGCTTAACTTTGCCATGTATAGAGAATCGAGGATGATTTGATGCGATTAAACTATGTAATCTGGGCTTCTCAAAAATTGCCAAATGCCTGTGTGTTGGAGAAGCTGGAGGGTGTTGAAAAAAAGTGGGAGCTTAATGAAGGTGTTTCCCGGGCTGCCAGCTTTCCTACGGATGCTTTCTTCCATATGCACAGAGATCGCCCTTATGATACGCTGCTAACAGACAATCTGAAGAACATAAATATGCTGATAGTTGGCTCCGGTAGACTCAAAGAGTTTCTTGAAAAGCGGAGAGTTGAGAAAGTCGAGTACTTGCCCGTCACTATTCTGGATCATAAGGACAAGCCCATAAGGAGCAACTATTTCATTATCCACCCTATAGACCCGGTTGCCTGCCTCGATATCGACAGATGTGGTGCTACGTGGGATGAACTTGACGAGGATGATATCGAATCTGTACAGCGGATTGTGATTGACGCATCAATGATTGATGAGGAACGTCAGGTAATTAAGATCGAGCGAAAGCTTTTCCGCCCCCGGCACTTCTATCGCATTACCCTTATCCGGCGAGATCTGGCAGAAGCAATTGATGCTGAAGGCTTTACTGGAATCCGCTGGGTAGAGATGGATGATTATCCCCGGCCTGGATCCGGTGATTATACTGGTGAAGAGAGTATTCATGAAACTTGAAGAATACGGCGAACCTTTGGCCTATGAGATAGCCTTCTGGATGCAGGGGCTGACCAATCCCGAATACCCGGTCGAGGAGCTTGGACGGTTGAGCCTGGAGCTTTCAGACAAGTTTCGTGCGCTCGCCATCATTGTTCTCCTGGTCAAAGGTGATAGCGACCTTTTTTACCACAATCTGATCCGCAGCGGAAGGGCTCGCCTGATTTACCTCCAGAGGCTGAAAAGCGAAGGGATCGGGCAGGATCACCACCAGGCATCAGGGCGCTATGAGCCGCTGCTCGATGCAATAGCAGCCGGTGATTTTGAATTGGCGCATCGTATCATCGAGCTTTCACCTGCCGAATGGCAAAAGGGGCACGAGTACGAGGATGACTATTGTTATGCCCAGGTCCTGCACAGGCTCGTTCAGGAACCTGTTCCCGAACAGGAGATTCCGCCGTTATTCAAACAGTTTGAAGCCTACCTGGAAGGGCAGCCGAGTGCACGGCTGGATGTATGCCGGGCGATCGTGGAACAGGATCAGCCGGCCTTTGATGAAGCCTTTGCCGATCTGCTCGACGATCGTGAGGCCCAGATTGCCGCGAATAAAGCCCGTGGTCAGTTGGAAGAGCCCTCCGTTGTTGCTCAGCGGCAGGTGTTCATTGAGGGGTTGGCTCTTTTGCGGCTTGCCGGACGGCGTGGGCTGGCTACACAGCCGGACTATCGCTATTGCCCTTCCCTGGCCAGGATACCAATGAAGACACCATTTCCCGGTGAATAGGATGAAGTAACAGCCATGAGTCACCCTGCAATAGAGAATACAACACCTTTTGCCTTTGAGCCATTGTTTCTCGCGGACGAGGAGGGGCGGCCGCTCCTTGTTCTGGTGGTGAAGGCAACTTATTGCATCAGGGGAGGATCACTGCTGTCACTGGCGGAGAAGCAGGTCCCTGTCAACCTTTCCGGCGAATATTGGGGTGATCCGCAAATCTCCAGTTATAAGTACGAGCCGGAAACCGCTTTTATCAAACCTGCCACTGACATTATCCTGATTGGCCATGCCTATGCACCGGCATCAGGTGCCAGAGAGGTAAATGTGGGCTTACGTGTCGGGCCAGTGGAGAAGGGAGTGAGGGTTATCGGCGACAGGTATTGGGTCAAGTCTTTTGGCCTTGTCTCCATGACCAAACCCGCACCCTTTGATCGCATACCCCTGATCTATGAGCGGGCCTTTGGGGGATGGGACCGCAGCCACCCGAATCCGGAGCGGCACAGTTTTGAGCCTCGAAATCCCGTAGGGACCGGGTATCGTGACAAACAGGGAATATTTGAAGAAGGAATCCGGCTTCCGAATCTCGAGGACCCGCGACACCTCATCAAGAGCTGCAAGGATAAACCTCCGCCGGCCGGATTTGGCTTTACTTCGCCGAATTGGCAGCCCAGGGCCGGTTTGGCGGGAACTTACGATGAGGTCTGGATGAAGCAAAGGATGCCGCTGCTTCCGCAGGATTTTGACAGGAGATACTTCAATGCCGCCCCGGCGGATCAGATAGCTGCGGGGTTCCTTAGGGGTGACGAGCCGGTGGTGGTTGTGAATGCTTCACCAGGTGGCAGGATGGCTTTCAATCTGCCGGGGATATCGCCAGTGCGATGCCGCGTGGAGCTGCGAAACCGCAGGACCGAACATCTGCAAACCCGGCTTGATACGGTCATTATCAACACTGATGAAAATGTGCTTTTCCTGATCTGGCGAGCCAGCCTGAGAGTAAAAAACGGCCCTCAGGATGTTATTGCTCTTGAGGTACAGACAGAGGGTAAAGATTCAGCCCTCCTGAACAACTGACTATGTGACTCTATGACCACATCTATCCGGGATTTTTTAATCGAACTTTATCAGGAGTACCTGGAGGAGGCATCTTTCCTCTATGAGCAGCGGCTTGCACTTTTTGAAGATCCTGAAATCACCTGGCAGGATATCGGTGATTTCGAGCAGCGCTTCGAACCGCATATTGATGGCCTGGTAGTCGGGGGAGAACTGGCTCTGGAAATCTGCCAACTACGGGCGAGGGAAGGAGACTTTGGAGAACTTCATGCCGCAGTGATTGTTTTCTGCCGACAGAATCGCAAAGACCTGGTCCGGCAGGTGCTGAAAGAGCTCGATCCGGAGGATGCCGAAAAGATGAAAGCCGTAAGCGATGCCCTCAAGTACGAGATTCCGACAGAGTGGCAGGATGAATTCCTGCGGATGATCTCGGAAGATGAAAGCTGGCCGGAGAATAAGAGAGAACTGATCCCGATCATAGCCAGCCTTGCCGGGTATCGGCGACTGAAGGCAGGAACGGGAATTCTGCTGGCGGCACTCAGGGTCACTCCTGCTGATTCCCTGCCGGAAGTTATCCGGGCACTTGGCCGGTTGGGTGAACAAAGTGCCCGGCTACTGCTTTTACCATATTTGCATCATGAAGATGAATCGGTCTCTTCGGCTGCCGCGCTTGCACTGCTGCGCCTTGGCGAGCAGCAGGCAATAAATTGCTGTTCGGGCCATGCCCCGTCCAAAGGCCGGCCGCTTATTTCGACAGCTCTGGGTGGCGGACGCTCATCAGTTCAGGTTCTTCTGGAAATGGCCAGAACCGGCCAGACAGGGGCCGATTGTCTCATCGGCCTGGGTTTGTTAGGAGATATTTCCGCCTTGCCAACATTGCTAGTTTATCTTGGCCATCCCGAAGCTGCCGAATCCGCGGCCCTGGCACTTCATCTCATCACTGGTGCACAGCTTTACGAAGAAGTCTTTGTCCCCGATGAGATTGACCCGGATGAGTTGTTTGAAGGGGAGCTTGAGAATCTATCCCAGGGCAAGGTCCCGACCAGGCCTGATGGAAAACCTTTTGGCACCACGATTACCCGCATCTCCCTGAATCCCGAAGTCTGGCAGAAGTGGTGGACCCAAAACAGATCGCGCTTTTCCCCGCAAATCCGCTATCGCAATGGCCAGCCTTATTCACCAGCCTGTCTTCTGGCTAATCTGGAGTCTGAGCAAAGTCCGCATAAGATACGACAATTTGCTTATGAAGAGCTGGTTATCCGCTATGGGCTCGATCTCCCCTTTGAAACCGATATGCCCGTAATCCGGCAAAAACAAGCTCTGGCCTCCTGCGCCCAGTGGGTCGAAAACAATAACAGCCGCTTTCGTGAAGGGCAATGGTATTTTGCCGGACAGATAATACCATAACGCAAATAATGCCATAGCAACAAGATAACCATATCCAGAGGGAATCGCAGGAATGCAGGGTACGCGACCAATAGGTATTGTTTTTTTAGCCCTGGCTTTTTTCTTCCTCAGCCTTTCGATCAGCAGGTACTTTTCAATGGGAAGAAAGGCTTCTATCAGCCAGAAGATCTGGTTTCAGATAGCTTTTATTTTTGCCCTGGCTGGACTGGCTCTCTACTTTTTGCAGGTCTGGCTAAAGTAGCAGTTAGAGTGCAGATTATTTGCCTAAAAGTAAGGAGAATTGCAGCAAGTCCCAAAAGAACAGTGATGCCGGTTCCCAATACCCAATACCCAATACCGAGTAGTTTTGCTATCGGCCTTGATTTCAGCTCTTAGTGCTTTATTGTCCTCGATGATCTTTTCAACCTTCTGATCTAGTTGAAACTTCTCGGCTAAGAATTTGTCGAAACATTCTATATGCTCTGACATTGTGTTTCTCTCTTAAATTACCTTACTGCCGTTTTTTGTTTATCAGTTTTACATTCCATAAGGTTCTCAAGGTTCCACCCTTTTAACTCGGCATGCTGTGTCTACTTTAAAGGCCTTTAATCCAGCATCCTTAAGGAGAATGGCAATGATGCTCTTACACCCTAAAAGATAATGCTCCTGCCTTCTGCGGCGGCAGCCGCGGTGGATGAGTTCCAACTTGGCTTCTGTAAGTGCCATTCTCCTTAATGAGCCTTAAAATAATCAGCATTTAAGCTGATTCATGCTTGTGTCGAATACTTAATTTCACGTTCATCAATAGCAGGCTTCTCATGTTAAGCTGGACATGCTCTATCCGGATAGGGCATGTCCATGCCCACAAAATCTCCCTTCCTTATTCACCCTCGGATAACCTGATATATTCTTTCGGCGAAAAATTAGTTTCAAAAGACCAGGTATGGGCGATACAATCAACCACTCGAAAGATGGTTAATATTTCAAGTCCCATTTTTTCGACCCAGGGTTTGAGAAAGGGGCGATGCTCGACGATTTCTTTCTTAACCTCTTCATCTTCAATAAATATGGCCTTGCCTGACACTCTGATTTGAATATTTCTGCTGCTGCTGAAAAAGCAGAGCTCGACATTGGGGTTATTATGCAACTGCCTGGATAAATCCTTCATACTGCCGGTGTGAAAGGTAATACCCTTTTCATCCGCCCTGTACATCAGCATACCCCTTACATGAGGTACATTGTTCTCAGAAGTTGCCAGGTAGCATGCAGGATTACTGTTGATAAATTCAAGTATTTCTGCCTTGTTCATAGATGCTTTCCTTTCAAGTTTTACAGTGGGGTCATCTTTGACCTTATAAGCCCCGCAGTCGCCGCAGGGGTTGATCACCCTCGTATGAAAATAGCAGTGAATTCACGCCCGAAGTTCATTCTTAATGATAACCTAAATTTTCTCCTTTTTCAATGCAGTAAAAAACCAAAAAAGGTCGATTATGTATTGTCAAAGTTAAGGTTGCTTTTATTTGAATGAGTGAAGTAGTTATTCCGCCTTATTTAGGTTTATGATTTTAGGTTAAATAAGGCAAAACGGGAAGTTATATTTATGAATCCTGGACCAGATTATACGCCTGGTTTGAATTATTAATAAGATAACACGAGAGCAGGGTTTTTCAGGCTGAAATGGTCTGCCTCATGAGGGGAATTCCGTATCTCTTGTATGTGTGCTGAGTGTTGAGTTAACGAAATGAGGATTACACATCTGTAACGCATCAGCCTGCGTTATTTACCACATATAAACAAAACCAAAGTCATGGATATTAAACATAAAGTCTTGAAGATATATTCACAATGTCAGATTATCGAGGGAAAGTTACCTTATGCGCACATTTAGAATGATCGTTCTGACTCCGGCCGGAAAGCCAGAACCTTCCATGGCCATAGCAGCAAGCCGGGCCGGGGAAGTAGGGGTCCTGAATCTTGAGTATTCCCGTGATCTGCGGACTGCTCGAGAAGGTATTGAGCTGTTGAGCAAATATGGAAGAAATGATTTCGGAATCAAAGTGGATGGGCAGGCCGGTGATTTTCTCGGTGAGCTCGGCTCCTATCTTGCGGAA